>CASEFE010000176.1 GCA_949287105.1 uncultured Bacillota bacterium | reverse complement strand
TTCCGCCGGATTTCCTATGAAATCCGGCGGAATTTTCTATAAAAAATATAAAATCTGAATTTCGTGCCAAAAACTGTAAATAGCGGCAAAAAAAGTGATATTTGCAAAAAAAAGTCTGTACAAACCAAAGGAATTATGTTAAAATAGTATCCATAACGGAAGAAAAAACCGCCATAAGAAGGAAAGAAAATGCACGAAGGACACAGAGATCGCATGCGTGACAGACTGTTGTCTGCCGATGAATCGCTTACCGATTGTGAATTGTTAGAAATTCTGCTATACGATTGTATAGACAGGAAAAATACAAATCCCATTGCGCATATGTTGCTGGATAGTTTTATTGATCTGAAAGGTGTATTCAATGCGTCGCCGCGTTTATTGCGGATGGTGGCGGGGATTGGCCCGCGGACAGCCGAGCATATCTGGTTATATGGGCGGTTATTTCACAAAATTTATGGATTGCAGGGCGGTATTCGGCCGAATATGCGGAATTTCGGTACCGTTCGCGAATTTGTGAAAGAACGCTTTGCCGGCGTTTTAGAAGAGAAGGCAGAATTGTATCTTTTAGATCGGGACGGATTTTTGCTCTGTTGCAAGACGATTTGGAGTATTGAAAACAGTAAAACTCTGTTCGAAAGTAAGGCGCTCGGTGCGCTTTTCGGAGAAGTGCATCCGCGCGGTGTGGTATTTGCACACAATCATCCGAGCGGCGATTCCAGTCCATCGGCGGAAGATGACCGCTCGATGGTAGAACTTTTTGAAATGTGCGGATTGCACGGAGTTTCGTTGTATGACAGTGTGATTATGGCGGGTGATGAACTTTTCAGCTATTATTGTGCCGATCGTATGCGCACGCTTGGGTTGCGCAGCTGAGGCAAAGAAAGAATAAGGAACGGAATACTATGAAAGAGGTAAGAACGAGATTTGCGCCCAGTCCTACGGGTTACATGCACATCGGAAATTTGCGCACAGCACTTTACGGGTATCTGTACGCGAAAAAAGAAGGCGGAAAATTTATTTTGCGCCTGGAAGATACGGACAGCAAGCGTTATGTGGAAGGAGCCGTGCAGATCATCTATGATACTTTGAAAGATGCGGGTATCGTATATGACGAAGGACCGGATATCGGCGGCGATTATGGTCCGTATGTACAGAGCGAGCGCGCCGCGATCTATAAAGAATATGCGGAAAAGCTGGTCGAGTTGGGCGGTGCGTATTATTGTTTTTGTGACAAAGAGCGTATCGAATCGCTGAAAGACGAAAACGGTGTCGGGCGGTATGACAAGCACTGTCTGCATCTTTCCAAGGAAGAGATCGAGGCAAAGAAGGCGGCGGGCATTCCGTATGCCATCCGTCAGAATGTACCGGAAGAGGGGAGCGGCAGTTACGAAGATCTCGTCTACGGGAAAGTTACCGTTGATTTCAAAGAAATCGAGGATGGCATTCTGCTCAAAAGCGACGGTATGCCCACATACAATTTTGCAAACGTGGTAGACGATCATCTGATGGGGATCACGCATGTGATCCGCGGCAGCGAGTATCTTTCATCGACGCCGAAGTACAATCTCATGTACGATGCGTTCGGATGGGAACTTCCTACGTATATTCATTTGCCGCCGATCATGAAAAATGCGCATGAAAAACTCTCCAAGCGCAACGGAGACGCAAGCTATCAGGATCTTGTGGCGAAAGGGTATGTAAAGCAGGCGATCGTCAATTATATTGCGCTTCTCGGATGGAGCCCGAAGAGTAACGACGAAAAGATGACATTGCGGGAACTGGAAGAAAACTTTTCGCTGGCGGGACTGAACAAATCTCCTTCAATATTTGATGAACCGAAATTGCGCTGGTTGTCGGGAGAATATCTCAAAGAGATGAGCGACACGGAATTTGCGGCGCTTGCCATGCCTTTTCTGAAAAAGAGCAAGGCGTACGGCAAGTATGACAGCGAGCATCTGCTTCGCATCGTGAAATCGCGTGTGGATGTTTTGGAAGATATTCCATCCAAACTTGATTTCTTGGAAGAATACGGCCCGATCGATCCTGCATTATATTTTAATAAAAAGATGAAATCGGATGCGGAAGTTGCCCTAAAAGTATTGCCTGCGGCGCGGGAGCTTTTGGAAAAGACAGAGAAATTTGAAAATGCGGCGTTATACGAGGCGATGGTCGGATTGGCGCAGGCATTGGGAATGAAAAACGGGCAGGTTCTTTGGTGCGTGCGCATTGCGCTGACCGCCAGAGAGAACACGCCGGGCGGTGCGAGCGAAATGGCAGAGCTTCTCGGCAAAGAGCGTTGTTTGGAAAGGCTTGACGCTGCGATGCAGTTTTTGAAGGCGTGATATGGGCGGCGAAAGACAGAATACGCCGGAATCCAACGGCTTTTTGCGTCGGTTTTTTAAGGACGGCAATTATCTGCAAGTGATCCGAGTCATTCTTCTGATTCTTCTGATCGTGTTGGGCTTTGTTGTGTCCGTATCTGCCGTTCGGTTGGGGACACTCGCGGTGATCATGACTTCGTCGGCGGCATTTATGCTGATTTTTTCGATGGTCATGAAGATATTTGTGATGGGGTCCTTTCAACGAAAACTGGCGTGGTATGTTCTGGACAGTTTGCTTTTGATCGTGCTTACCTTTTTTTCCAGCTGGCAGGTATCGATCGTTTTCAACACATCCTATTGCTATATAATTTATGCGTTGGTACTGTCTGAATTTTATCTGTCGGCACCTACGTTGCGCGATAATTTTATCATGTTTGCGGTCAATCTTGCCGCGTATACGGTGATTTATGCGACGAACGCCGTCATGAACAATGAATTTCAATCGGCATTTGATATTTCGTCGGAATATGTGCTTGCATTGATCTTGTTGACGCTGCATTTTGTGATGTTCAACTTTGCCATGACCGTTTCTCGGAAAAATAAGCAGATCGAGCAGAACTTAAAAAAACTGGAAGACAGTCGGAATGAATTGCTGCATGCGTATGAAAAATTGGAAGAGGCGACTTTGATCGAAGAGCGCAATCGCATAGCGAAAGAGATCCATGACACGGCGGGGCATACTTTGACCACTGTCATTATGCAGACGGAAGCGGCCAAAATGGCGGTAGAAAAAGATCCGGAAGAGGCAAAGCGGCGTATTACAGCCGCCAATATACAGGCAAAGAATTGCCTTGAAGAGTTGCGACTGTCCGTTCATCTTTTGTCGGGACGGAGAGAAAACACAACTTTCAAGGACTATCTGGAAGGGATTCTCGAAGAGACGGCGGACGGTACGTATCTGACCGTTCGCAGCAAGATCGATGACATCGAGCTGACCGCGGAGGCCGAACGGTTTATCGCCAACACATTGCGAGAGGGGATTTCGAACGGGATCCGGCACGGTTTGAGTACAGCTTTTTTCTTTGAACTGAAAGATATGGGTACGTATGTGGAAATGCTGCTATCCGATAACGGATGCGGCATCGATATGGCGGAATTCAAAGAGGGATTCGGGCTGTCGGGAATGCGCGCCAAGGCGGAATCGATGGGTGGAATGATTCAGTTTTCTTCCGAAAAGGGGGAAGGGTTTGAGATCAGGCTGAGCATACCCGGAAAATATAAGACGGCAAAAGAAATGGGGGAGGCGGACAGCAATGAAAATTAAAGTGATGATCGTGGATGACCAGATTATTCTGGCGGAAGGGATCCGAAGTGTAGTTTCTTCATCGGAAGATCTGGATGTGATCGCCGTGGCGGGGGACGGCCAGCAGGCATTGGAACTGATGGAAAAAGGAACGGTGCCGGATGTGGTGCTTCTCGATATCCGTATGCCGAATATGAACGGGGTTGTTACGACGGGCGAGATCAAAAAGCGGTATCCGGACGTAAAAATTCTCATTTTGACAACTTTTGATGACAGCGATTACATATTGAATGCGCTCAATAACGGCGCTTGCGGGTATTTGCTGAAAGATATCAGCGGGCCTGCTTTGGTCACGTCCATCAAAAACGCCTATGAAGGCGATACGATTTTGCCGGCGAAAATCGCTAAGAAAATCACCGATGCCGCAAAAATGGTCACATCCGACAGGGAAATTAAATTGCGCCGCGCTTTTGGATTTTCTGATCGGGAAGTGGAAATCGCGATCATGATTTTTGAAGGATTCAACAACCGTCAGATCGCATCCGCGTTGGGGCTTTCGGACGGAACGGCGCGCAATTATATCAGCGCTATTTACATGAAATTGGAATGCGAAGGAAGAAATGCCGCCATTGAGAAGATGAAGTCAGTCTTCGATCAATGATTTTTTGTAAAACGGAGTCGGACATTTCGCTTTTTTCTTTCCGACCGGCAAACGATCAAGAGGTAAAAAAGAAAGTATGTCATTTTCAGTGATCGATCAAAAACATTGGGATCGCAAAGAATATTTTGAACATTATTATTCGCAGGTTCCGTGTACATACAGTATCGATGTTAAAATCGATATTACGCCCATCCGCAAAAAAAATCTGAAATTGTATCCTGCGATGTTGTATTATTTGACGACGGTTATCAATCGTCATGCGGAATTCAGGACAGCGATCAACGATAAAGGCGAGCTGGGTATATACAGCGAAATGTTGCCTTCGTATACGATATTTCATGCGGACACGGAAACTTTTTCCAATCTATGGACAAAATATGATCCCGACTTTGAAAAATTTCTGGCTTCATATCAGAAAGATTTGGAAAAATACGGAAGTGTAAAAGGAATGGCACCGAAGCCGGATGTTCCGCCCAATCATTTTTGTGTTTCGATGATACCTTGGGTTACATTTGAAGGGTTTCATCTCAATATCAAAGAGGAATATGAGTACTTGCTTCCGATTTTTACGATGGGCAGATTTTATGAAAAAGACAATAAAACTTTTCTGCCCCTTTCTATTCAGGTCCATCATGCGGTGTGCGACGGTTTTCACGTATGTCGTTTTATTCGCGAATTGCAGGACATGATCGACGGTTAAATTCAGAAGCGCACAGCGCGGTCAGAGTGAAGAAGCGATTGGTTAAAATTTAAATAAGGCGGTTTGACCGCAAAAAATAAAGGGAGCCGCCGCGCTTTTTGCGCGGCGGCTCACTTTGCAAAATTCAATAATCGTTTTTAAAACACAATGAAAGAGGAAGAGGATAAAGTTAATTAAAAAAATTTACAAAGTTAAATTTTCAGAAAAATGTTTATTGTCTTGACAGTTGTCAATTTTTCGTGTATAGTATTCATTACAAACAAAAGAGCATAGCGGCAGGTAAGTTATGAACGAAACTGAGTTGATACGGAAAAAAGAAGAGGCAGATGCCGTCATATTGGCGCATTATTATGTGCCGGAAGAGGTGCAAAAGATAGCAGACTATGTGGGGGATTCATTCTATCTTGCCAAAGTCGCATCGGGGACGGATAAAAAAACGATCGTGTTTTGCGGGGTTCGGTTTATGGGAGAGAGTGCAAAGATCCTCAATCCCGGCCGTCGCGTGCTTTTGCCGGATGACAAGGCAGATTGCCCCATGGCGCATATGGCTACGGCAGAACAGATTACGCGTATGCGCAACGAAGTAGAAGATCTGGCCGTCGTTTGTTATATCAATTCTTCGGCATATCTAAAGAGTATGGTGGATGTCTGCGTCACGTCTTCCAATGCGGTGAAGATTGTGCGTGCATTGCCGAACAAAAATATTTTGTTTATACCGGATGAAAATTTAGGGCGTTTCGTACAGGGGCAGGTTCCGGAGAAAAATTTTTATTTTTCGGGAGGATATTGTCCGGTCCATGCGCGTTTGTCAGCGTCGGAATTTGTGCGGCAGATCGAGGCGCATCCCGAAGCGAAAGTTGTTGCGCATCCTGAGTGCCGGGCGGAAGTGCTTGCGCACGCGGATTTTATCGGAAGTACGGCGGAGATCATAAAATACGCGCGGGAAAGCGAGGCAAAAGAATTTATTCTGGGTACGGAACCGGGCGTATTGTATGAATTGAAGCGCCAATGTGCGGGAAAAACATTTTACGAAGTGACGCCCTGTTGCGAAGATATGAAACGGGTAACGCTGGAGAAAGTAGAGGCATGCCTTACGGGCGGCGGATTTGAAGTTTGTCTGGAAGAAGGGTTGATGGCATCGGCGCGCAAGCCGTTGGAGAAAATGTTGGAATTGGGTTAAAAGGAGAGAGCACAAATTCCGTGCGTCAAGTACGGGAGACATACGGGCGGGGAGGATTATGCAAAACGACAATCAAAAAGTAAATGTGCTGATTGCAGGGACCGGCGTGGCGGGATTATGTTGCGCGCTGAATCTTCCGCGGGATATGCGTGTATTGATGCTGACAAAATCGACGCTGGAAGAGAGCGATTCTTTTCTTGCGCAGGGCGGGATCTGCATGTTGCGCGGCGCGGAGGATTTCAACGGGTACTTTGAAGATACGATGCGTGCCGGGCATTACGAGAACAATGAGGCGGCGGTACGCCTGATGATCGAAAGTTCTCCGGATATGATAGAGGATCTTGTGGAAGCAGGCGTGGATTTTGCGCGGACGGAAACGGGAAAATTTCGTTTTACGCGCGAAGGCGGACATTCAAGGCCGCGGATCTTGTTTCATGACGACATAACGGGCAGGGAGATCACAAGCAAGCTTCTTTCGCGCGTGAAAACTTTGCCGAATGTAGAAATCCGTGAAAACTGTACGTTGGTCGACATTATTTGCAAAGACGGTGAATGTTTCGGCGGCGTTGTGCGGGATAATCAGACGGAGGAGTTAGCAAACGTCTATGCCGATTTTACGCTTTTGGCGACAGGCGGGATCGGGGGGCTTTATAAGAATTCGACGAACTTTCCGCATCTGACGGGCGATGCTTTGGCGATCGCGCTTCAAAACGGGGTAGCGGTGGAGCATCTCGATTATGTGCAGATTCACCCGACGACGTTCTTTTCAAAGATAAAGGGAAGGCGGTTTCTGATTTCCGAGTCGGTACGGGGTGAAGGAGCGGTACTGCTGGATAAGCACGGCAACCGATTTTGCAATGAATTGCTGCCGCGCGATATTGTGACGGGGGATATCCGCATGCAGATGGAAAAGGACGGGACCGAACACGTATGGCTGGATATGCGTCCTGTCGGCGCAGGAACGCTGCGCGAACATTTTCCCACCATTTGCGAACACTGTATGAACGAAGGCTTTGATCCTTTGAAAGAACCGATACCGGTCGTTCCGGCGCAGCACTATTTTATGGGGGGGATCAAGGTGGATCTGGACGCGAAGACCAATATGAAGCGGTTGTTTGCGGCGGGAGAGACGGCGTGCAACGGCGTACACGGAAAAAATCGCCTTGCGAGCAATTCTCTTTTGGAAAGCCTGATCTGGGCAAAGCGGGCGGCCGCCTGTATGCAGGCGGAACGTTCCGATGAAATACGGGAAATGCCGAAGCCCGATCATTCCCGTTATGCGGAACATGAAGCACTGAAAGAGAAATACGCAAAAATGATCCGCGAAGAGGCGGAGCGGGAGGCTTGTTATGATTGACGATATCACCATGAAAATACGTGCCGAGCGGTTGATCCGCGCGGCGTTGGAAGAGGATGTTACGAGCGAGGATCTTTCAACATGTTGTGTTCTTAAAGAGCGCACGGAAGGCGAAGCGGAGCTTCTTTGTAAGCAGGACGGTGTTATAGCGGGACTTCCTGTCTTTGCGCGCGTCTTTGAAATTTTGGATGAGAATACAAAGGTTACGTGTTTTGTCAAGGACGGCGACAGCGTGAAGAAAGGGGAACGGCTTGCCGTGGTGCGCGGAGACATGCGCGCCATTCTGACGGGCGAGCGGACGGCCCTAAACTTTTTGCAGCGCATGAGCGGGATCGCGACGTATACGGCGCAAATCGTAAAACTTTTGGAAGGTAGCGGGCTGAAACTGGTCGATACGCGCAAAACTACCCCGAATATGCGTCTGTTTGAAAAATATGCGGTACGTATGGGCGGCGGCGGCAATCATAGGTATAACCTTTCGGACGCGGTGATGCTCAAAGATAATCATATCGGCGCGGCGGGCGGCGTGAAAAAGGCGATCGCGGCGGTCAAGGCATATGCGCCGTTTACCGTTAAAATCGAGGTAGAAACGGAAAATCTTGCTATGGTGCAGGAAGCGGTCGAAGCGGGCGCCGATATCATTATGCTCGACAATATGAACGATGACGATATGCGAGCGGCAGTAAAGTTGATCGCGGGGCGTGCGCAGGTGGAAATTTCCGGCAATGTTACGAAAGAGAACATTGCGCGCCTGAAAAATATCGGAGCGGATGTGGTTTCGAGCGGAGCATTGACACATTCGGCGCCGATTTTGGACGTTTCGTTGAAGAATTTGCACCCGATCAAATAAAAAACGATGCCGAGCGATCGGAAGGGAAACAAAAAATTCTTTCTGTGCGAAGGCTACATAAGAATCATAATACGGAGATAGGGAATGAAAGGGGAAGAACGCCGCAAAAATATACTGAAAAGTATCGGGAATTTTCCGCTTTCGGCAACGGCGCTGGCTGAAAAATTCGGCGTATCGCGTCAGGTGATCGTGCAGGATGTGGCGCTGTTGCGGGCGGAAGGAGCCAAAATAGTATCCACGAACCGCGGATATATCGGAATTGACAAGGCAATACGCATTTTCAAAATGCGGCATACAGACGAAGAGACGATCGAGGAACTGTACCTGATCGTCGATATGGGCGGATGTTTGGAAGATGTCTTTGTGCATCACAAAGCCTACGGCACGATCCGTGCGGATATGGGGATCGATTCGAGGCGGAAGGCAGACGAATTTATGGAAAAGATCCGCAGCGGTAAATCGGTGTTTTTGAAAAAAGTGACATCGGACTATCATTATCATACCGTGTCGGCGGAAAGCGAATCGGTGCTTGACGGCATCGAAGAAGCTTTGCGGACGCATCGGTTTTTGGTGGAGCGGACTACGGAAAAATAAAAGAACTGCCGTGCGTGGGAGGCGCGAAGCGAGAATCTGGATTTTCAAAAAAATTGCTGTTTCGGAACAAAAATTCAGCGGCGCAGATGCTTGACAAGAGCGGTGTTTTGGTTTATAATGTCACAAGTACAATGAAATAGGATTGAAGGAGTAACCGGCGCATGGGCGCGGCAAGGTCTACAAACACGTGCTTTTCGGCATAGGCTTTGTCTTGAATGGTGAGATTCAATTTCGACGCGCGCGCGTTGGATTTGTGTTCTTCAATCGGCAGGACGGCACAACCGCACGCATCCCGCGTGCGGTTTTTTCATTGATCAAAGTTCGGAGGAAACGATTGTGGAGTTTTACACGATGGAAGCCGGAAAGGCTTTGGAAACTTTTGAATCGGATGAAAAGCTCGGGCTCAGCGATGCGCAGGTTCAAAAAAACAAAGAAAAGTACGGACGCAACGAGTTTACAAAGACCAAACGGAAATCTCTTTTTCGCCGCATCTTTGAGGCGGCGACCGAACCGATGTTGATTCTTTTGTTTTTTGCTTGGATCATCACCATCGCCGTGAATATTGTCAATGTGACACAGGGCGAAGAGTTCGATATTTATGAGTGTGTGGGTATTCTTTTTGCCATCATAATATCCGTCGTTCTGACTGTGGTGATGGAAGGGAGAAGCGCGCGTGCGTTTGAAGAGCTGAATAAGATCAAAGAGGGTGTTGAAATCAAGGTCGTGCGCGGCGGGGTAGTACAGTATGTGCCGCAGCAGGAGCTTGTGGCGGGCGATATAGTCTATCTGGAAACGGGCAATAAAGTGGCTGCCGACGGCAGGTTACTTGAATGCAACGAATTGTTTGCCGACGAATCCTCTTTAACGGGCGAATCGGCGCCGGTCGAAAAGAATTCGCGTGCCGAGCTTAGCGAAAACACCCCCGTTGCGGAGCGGGTGAACATGGTTTACGCGGGTACGTTTATCACGGGCGGAACGGGCCGAATGGTGGTAACGGGTGTGGGCGATTCCACGCAATTCGGATTGATCGCGCGGGAAATTCAGGGCGGAAACAGCGGCCCTACGCCTTTGCAGGAGAAAATGGGAAGGCTGGGCAAGCTTATCACGATGATCGGTGCGGTCTGTGCGGCGTTGATCTTTATCATTCAGCTGGTGTATATTCTGGTACAAGGCACCCCTTCTTTTGAAAGCATTTCCGGTGTTTTTATTGCCAGCATTGTTTTGATGGTTGCGGCAGTCCCCGAGGGGTTGCCGACGATCGTGGCTATTTCGCTCTCCATCAATATAGCGCGTATGGCAAAGCAGAACGCGCTGGTGAAAAAGATGGTGGCATGCGAGACGGTCGGCTGTATCAATGTGATATGTTCGGATAAAACGGGAACGCTCACGGAAAACCGTATGACGGTCGTTGACGTATGGGCGCATGGCGGATATTGCACGGTCGATTCGCTGTCGGATCCGGTGCTCTTGAACAATTTTTGCCTCAACAGTACGGCAGATCTGTATCGGGACGGGGAGACGATCCGCTTTGTCGGAAACCCGACCGAAGGTGCTCTTTTGGTCGCGGCACAGCAATGCGGCGTCGATTACAGGAATTATCGTGCGGGGGCGGAGATTGCCGATTTATATTCCTTTTCTTCGGACACCAAGAATATGACGTCGTGTGTGCGTTCCGACGGCGGATATATCGTATACACCAAAGGGAGTCCTGAAAAGATCCTTTCGTTGTGTTCTATGGACGAAGCGGAACGTCAGAAGATAGAAAAAGAGATCGTAAATCTGCAACAGCGCGCTCGCCGTGTATTGGCATTTGCGCATAAAGAAGTTTTGTCGCGCCCTCTTTCGCGGGAAGATGCTGAAACAAATATGTGTTTTGACGGCTTTGTCGGCATTGCAGATCCTTTGCGAAAGGAAGTATACGCCGCCGCCCGATCCTGTCGGGAAGCGGGGATCGAAGTTAAAATGCTCACGGGTGACAATATTATCACTGCGACGGCCATAGCGGAGGAGTTGGGAATTCTGGATGAAGAACATCTTGCCGTGGAAGCTTCCTATCTGGAAAGTTTGTCCGATGAAGAGTTTTCAAAAATTTTGCCGAAGGTCCGCGTCATCGCGCGGAGCACTCCGCTTTTGAAAATGCGCGTTGTCAAGGAACTCAAAGGAAAAGGGAATGTTGTCGCCGTTACTGGTGACGGAATTAACGATGCGCCTGCACTGAAAAATG
>CASEFE010000175.1 GCA_949287105.1 uncultured Bacillota bacterium | reverse complement strand
TCCGTCGGATAAAAATAATTGAAATCATCCGTCTTTTCCGGATAACCGAGCGTCGAAAAAGGCCACAGTGCAGAGCTGAACCATGTATCCAGAACGTCTTCGTCCTGCCGTATGTTTTTGCTGTGGCAATGAGAACATTCCGTCGGATCCGTTTTGGAAACGGTCATTTCGCCGCAGTCCGAACAATACCAGACCGGAATCCGATGCCCCCACCAAAGCTGACGGGAAATACACCAGTCACGGATCCCTTCCATCCAGTTATAATAAATTTTAGAAAAACGCTCGGGCGTGAATTTAATTTTTTTGCGTACGACCGCATCGATGGCGGGTTTCGCCAACGGTGCCATTTTCACAAACCATTGTTTTGATACGATGGGCTCTACCGTGCTCTTACAACGATAACAATGCCCCACATTGTGTGCATGCGGCTCTATCTTGACAAGCGCACCACACGCTTTCAGATCCTCCACAATCTTTTCGCGCGCATCAAACCTGTCCAACCCCTGATAAACACCGGCATTTTCGTTCATCGTGCCGTCGTCATTCATCACACGAAAGACAGGGAGATTGTGACGCAAGCCCACTTCAAAGTCATTCGGATCATGTGCCGGCGTGATCTTGACTGCACCCGAGCCGAATTCCAGATCGACATATTCATCCGCAATGATCGGGATCTCCCTCCCTACCAGCGGAAGAACCAGCGTTTTGCCGATCATATGCGTATACCGCTCGTCTTTCGGGTTGACGGCGACCGCCGTATCCCCCAACATCGTCTCCGGACGCGTTGTCGCTACCACGATCGATTCTTCGCTGTCCTTTACAGGATAGCGCAAATGCCAAAAATAAGATGCGTCTTCACTGTATTCCACTTCCGCATCCGAAAGCGCTGTTTTACAGCCCGGGCACCAGTTTATGATCCGCGCACCGCGATAAATCAGTCCTTTTTCGTATAAATTGACAAATACTTCGCGCACCGCACGCGAACAGTTTTCGTCCATCGTGAAGGCCAGCCGCGACCAATCACAGGATACCCCCATCTTTTTCATCTGCTCTACGATTCGGCCGCCGTATTTTTCTTTCCATGCCCATGCACGCTTCAAAAAGCCGTCTCTGCCCAAATCTTCCTTTGTCAACCCTTCTTTTTTCATTTCGTCGACAATCTTCACTTCTGTCGCAATCGAGGCATGATCGCACCCCGGCAAATATAATGCAGAATACCCCTGCATCCTCTTGAATCGTATCAACGCATCGATAATGGTATTGTCCAAGGCGTGCCCTAAATGCAGCTGTCCCGTAATATTCGGAGGCGGAATCACGATCGTGAACGGAATTTTGGACGGATCTACTTCTGCGCGAAAATAATTTTTTTCCATCCATTCTCTGTACAGCCTGTCCTCAAAATCTTTGGGATTGTAAACCTTTTGCATTTCCATGTCATACCTTCCTGCGGCCGATTGCCGCGTACCATTATTTTCTTACAATTTCATTCTTCTCTGCCAATTTCCCCGGATATTTAACATTATATAAAATCACGAGATAATTGTCAATTAAAATGACGATTCGCCCGCCACACAAGGACAATTCCTCTTCTGTTTCTTTCATGACAATTTGAGCGTCCGAAGCATACTATGTATTATTGATAAATCCAACCCAAAAGGGAGAACATTATGAAAAAATTTCTCGCATCAATTTTATGTACCCTCTTCGCTCTTATCCCTCTTACAGCTTGCAATAACCCGGACGAAGGGGGCCTCAAAAAAATTCGCGTCAGCGAAGTGACTCATTCTATATTTTATGCACCTATGTATGCAGCCGACAGTCTCGGCTATTTCAAAGAAGAAGGAATCCGCATCGATCTTTCCAACGGCGGAGGCGCCGATGCCGTCATGGCCGCCGTTCTTTCCGGCAGCGCGGACATCGGGTTCTGCGGCCCCGAAGCGGCCCTTTATGTACTTATCGGCGGATCCAACAATGTTCCGACTGTCTTCGGTCAATTAACCAAACGCGACGGATCCTTCCTTGTTTCGCGCGTTGACGAAAAAGATACATTTGACTGGGCCACCAGTCTGCAAGGCAAAGACATCCTCGCCGGAAGAAAAGGCGGTGTACCTGCCATGACTTTCGAATATATCCTCAATGCCAACGGCCTCTACGACGGCCAGAATGTTTCTATGAACTATGACGTCAATTTCAATAACATGACCGCGGCTTTCGAAGGCGGGACTTCCGACTACTGTACAATGTTTGAACCTGTCGCTTCTGAATACGAAAAAGCCGGAAAAGGATATGTTGTTGCCTCCGTCGGCGAAGCTTCCGGAGAAATTCCGTACACCTGTTATATCGCAAAGAAAAATTACATCCGATCCAATGAAAAAGTCATCGAAGGTTTCCTTCGGGCTATTATGCGCGGAATCCAATACATTAAAAACACAGAAAACAGCGAAGCCGCAAAAATTCTTGAGCCCTATTTTGACGGCACTTCCCTTTCTTCCATTGAAACTTCTTTGGCCAGTTACAAGAGCATCGACGCCTGGCAGGATGACATGACTATGACCGAAGCTTCCTTCAATCGCCTGCAAGACGTTATCGACAATTCGGGCGAATTGGAACGCAGAGTCAATTTTTCCGATTTGGTCGATACTTCCTATTCTTCAAAAATATATTCTGAATTGAACGCCTGACCAATGAACCGCCGTATCCGAAAAACGGATACGGCCACGCGGCGGGCTGTGCCCGCCGCGTAAAAGATTTACCGACAAAAGGAAAACCGATATGAACGAACAATACGGTGCTCAGCCCATTCTCCAATTTTCGGACGTGAGCCTGACCTATCATACCAAGGCAGGAGAAACAGTTGCGGCTAAAAACCTCTCCTTTTCGGTGGATCGGGGAGAATTTATCGCCGTCATCGGCCCATCCGGCTGCGGAAAGACGACCGTTCTTTCCATGACGGCAGGACTTTTGCCCCCCTCCTCCGGCAAGGTGCGCGTATACGGAAAAGCACCCGACCGCAGCGCCGAATACTTTGGTTACATGCTGCAAAAAGATGAACTTTTTCCCTGGCGCACAGTCGAACAAAATATCTTTCTGCCTCTTGAAATCAAGAAAAAAAACACACCCGAAATGCGCTCAAAAGCGCTTGCCCTCGCCGAAAAATATGGCCTGGGCGGATTTTTGAAACATTATCCCGATCAACTTTCGGGCGGTATGCGCCAACGCGCCGCCTTGATCCGTACGCTCGCCGCAGGTCCGGAAATTCTGCTCCTCGACGAACCTTTTTCTGCTCTTGATTACCAGACAAGGCTTTCCGTTTGCGATGACGTCTATGCAATCATACGCAGTGAAAAAAAGACGGCCATCCTTGTCACGCATGATATTTCCGAAGCCATCTCCGTTGCGGACCGCGTACTCGTGCTCAGCAAACGCCCCGCCCGCGTAACTGCCGTCCATAAACTCGGCTTCGGTGACCTGGTACCCCTGAAACGACGGGAGTCGCCACAGTTTTCCAGTTGGTTTGAATTGCTGTGGAAGGAGCTAAACATATGAAAAAAAATACTTATTCACCCGAACATTGCCTGTATCTGAAAAAGGTACGACGCAAATCCGCATTTGTGCAGGTCTTGCGTTTCGGCGTTCTGTTGCTGATCCTGGGCATCTGGGAACTGATTGCCGCATTGCAACTCGTTGACCCTTTTATCATCAGCTCTCCCTCCCGCATCGCAAAAATGATCGCCGAACTTGCTTCCGACGGATCCCTGTTTTATCATGTCGGCACAACTCTGTGGGAAACACTTTTAGGCTTTGCCATTGCCGTCGTACTCGGAACAACCATCGCCCTCGCCCTTTGGTGGAGCGATACGGCTAAACGCGTTCTTGAACCGTACATCGTCGTTTTGAACAGTCTGCCAAAAATTGCTCTCGGCCCAGTCATCATCGTCTGGTTCGGCACCGGAGCTTCCGCAATCGTTTTTATGACCGTGCTTGTCGGCATCATCGTCGCTACCATGAATATGCTCAAAGGATTTCTTTCAACTGATAAAAATAAAATTTTGTTGCTGGAATCCATGGGTGCAAAAAAATGGCAGATTCTTTGTAAACTGGTCATCCCCTCCGCCTTGCCCGACTTTATCAGCATGCTCAAAATCTGTGTCGGCATGGCTTGGATCGGTTCTATTATGGGAGAATACATCGTTTCTCGCGCAGGCCTTGGATATCTGATCGTTTACGGCGGGCAGGTATTTAAACTCGATCTTGTGATGGCTGCCACTTTTATCCTCTGTATTCTTGCCGCAGGCATGTACGCACTCGTCGCTTTAGCTGAAAAACTGATTGTAAAAAAATAATAAGCGCTTTTGATTTTTTATTTTAAAGAATTCACACATTCTCAACTTTTGAATTTTTTACGGCATCGGACTTTTTCCGATGCCGTTCGCTTTTTTAACCTCTTTCTCTTGAAAAACAGACTCCTTCGCTTTTCATTTGTATATCATTTTTTAGCAATATATTCTGCCGAAACTTATTATGGTCAATTTACGTGCGTCTTTTGTGCATGACTTTTGTAATGGCCCCCTTCTTTGCCGCCACGGCGCGTCTCAAAGACAAACAAAATTTTTGCGGGAAACTTTTTTGCATAGAAAAAAATACAACCACCCAGAAACAAAAAACCCGCCAGTCCGACAAAAGGATAGATAAATCCGACGATACGCTTTAATCCGATCAATGAGAGTAAAAAGGCAACTAAGCAACTGCATACTCTGAAAAGAAGGCCGCGTTTTTTGCCTTCGGATAAACGATACAAAGGATAATAGGAAGAAAACAAAGTTGTAAATATCCCGCACAAGCACACAAGTGTAAATATTTTTCCTAAAAACGCACCGTTTCCCACCGCACGCAAAAACGGCATTTCAGCCGTGTATGCTCCGGCCCCCTCACGCGCGATACATCCTAAAACCGTTGCCGCGCAAAACCCGATCAAAACCGAGGATATCACACACCCCGTTCCGCTTGCAGATCTTGCGCCCATATCGCATACCACAGGAGCCGCTAAAAACGTATTCAAGGATACATACAAAAACACCGAACCCAATTGCGGTAAAATTCCGCATTCCGGATCGTACGGAGTACCTCCATAATCTGCCCCCGGCGCAAAATACAGCACAAAAATCAGTATGAGCGGAACAAGTATAAGATTGACCGCATACACCCCGTTCATGCCTTTGCCTGACAAAAAAAATAACAAAATAAGAGACAGCAATGCTATATACGGAAAAACATAATCCAAAGCAAAGCCTTCACGCACAGCCGCATCGATGCCCGCAAGCATACTTGCGCACATGATCAATGAGCAGCAAAGCATAAAACCCTTTACGATCGAAGAAATTTTACCGAAAACACATTGCAAAACGCTGTCAAAGCCGCCGCATCTTTTCCCGATCCGAAACAGAAAATAAAACGCCGCAAAAAACAAAAACGCAGAGAGTATCACATACGGCAAAAAACCTTCCGAAGGAAAAAATCGCACCAATTCCGCACCCGAAACAAACCCCGCGCCCACTACCGTCCCGACAAGCGAAGCTCCGACTTTTATGCCTTCTCGCATTTTATTTAAAAAAGAACGATCCATACGCCTATTTATATGCACGGATTTAAGCCTGTATACTTTCAGTGAAATTCTTCCTTAAATAAGAAAAATAAGAATCCCGCCACCCATAGGCGGCGGGATTCTTTAATTTTTTTTCACAGAAAATTCCGTAACATCTCTTCTTTCCCGTGTGATCCACTTGCCACGCGTAAAATCCGGAATTGCCTGCGGCATTCCGCCGCAAGAAATCGACTGTTCGGACAAAACCGTAACGCACATCCATGCGGCAGCATCATATACGTCAATGGGCATTTCTTTTCCTTGCCGGACATTTTCAAAAAATGTTGAAAACATCAAATAATCCATTCCGCCATGCCCCAGTTCGCGCTCCTCTTTTGTGATCTTTCGCCACATATCCGGCAGATACTTGTCAAATTGGGAGGCTTCGAGTATTTTTTCACCTGACTCGTCGAGCAGTACTCCGTTTTTTTCCTGTTCACACAATCCTTTGGTTCC
>CASEFE010000174.1 GCA_949287105.1 uncultured Bacillota bacterium | reverse complement strand
TTTTGCAAACGGCGGGAAAGTTTTGGCTGGTGAGAGAGGTATAAGTCTTGTCGGAATGACTCCGATGGATAAAGTAGTCATTAAAATTAACATGACAAATCAATCTACGGTTGCGTTCAAATACAGGGCAGCACTGAACAGTTCCGGTATGTCGGATGAAATGTTGGGGCAGCTGATAGTCGGATTCAGCGAAGACGGTGAATCTTACAGGTATTACAGTAATTATGTTACGAAATGGATAAACGGCACGCCTGTTGAAGAAGGTGAATCGGAAACGAGTACGGTTTATCTTTCGATCGAACTTCCTGAATATGTAGGAAACGATTGGCAAGGCAAGACGTGTGATCTTTCATTTGTATTGGAAGCAATACAGGGAAATGGTGAGATATCAGACGACGATGCGGTGTCCAACGAAGTGATTTTGGTAAACAATCAAGATGAATTGGATGCGGCATTATTGAAAGAAAACGGGACCACGATCGTTCTGAACGGAGGTTATTGGGAAAATGCAGTCATCGCATTTGACGAACAAAAAACTTTTACGATTCGCGGTTACGATATAGGCACTCTTACGATCAAAGCGCCGAAAGGAACGATTTATTTATACAACAATGTAATCGGTCAGTTAAATGTAGAAACGATTGCGGATGAATCGCTGCATATTTTTGGCGAGATAGCTTCTATGGAAATTTCGCAAGGTCATGCGGTTGTGGAAGGCGGTGCTACGGTAGAAAATATTTCGGTAGTACCGGCAGCAAGTGCCGCGGTAAAGCTGGATGTTTGCAGTTATGCGGAAATTGAAGAAATCAGAATCCAAACCGATGCTCAGTCTGACGTCAATGTTGTAATAGCAGAAGAAGTTACGGTTCCCAAATTAGAAGTTGCAGGTTCCGGCGAAGTAAAGCTTGAAAATAACGGTACCATTCAAGAAGAAACGGTAAGCGATGATGCAACTTTGAATGTTTTGGCGAGGACAGCCGAAGAATTACAGGCTTTGCTTTCCAAAGAAAATGCGTACATAACTTTGGGCGCTGATATATCTGTCGACGCAAAAATCGATGCAGGAAAGTCGATGGTGATCGAGCTCAACGGTTATACCCTTACCAACATAAAGAGTCATACCATATACAACTGCGGCGAGCTTGAAATGAAAGATTCCGTAGGTACAGGCGCGGTCGATAATGTTACGCATGCAAAAGCAGCGTTGTATAACGAGGTTGGCGGTAACGTGGTTTTGAACGGCGGGAAATTCTTCCGCAGCGCGGAGAAGGGGAGCAGTTCTTCGGATAACGGAAACAACAGTTATTATACGATACTCAACCATGGCACAATGGCCATTAACGATGGGGTCACGGTCGAACTGAGCGGAAAATATTCAAGTCTTCTCGAAAACGGCTGGCAAGACGGAAGGCAAAATGCTGATGGCGTTCCCTCTGTGCTGACCATAAACGGCGGAAGCTTTTCGGGTGGATTAAACACGCTGAAAAACGATGATTATGGTAACATTACCATCAACGGCGGAAGTTTCAGCAATGAAGCGCAGGCTCTATTGATGAACTGGAATGTTGCGAACA
Source organism: uncultured Bacillota bacterium (assembly GCA_949287105.1). Lineage (GTDB taxonomy): Bacteria > Bacillota > Clostridia > Christensenellales > Borkfalkiaceae > Borkfalkia. The sequence continues at coordinate 540 of CASEFE010000174.1, read as the reverse complement.
TATTTGGCGGCGAGTTTACGGCAAAGGGAAGTGCGAAAGCCATCATATTGAACGAATACATCAATGACGTGATGGACAAAGGTGAAATATCAGTTCAGAATGTAACCTATTCGGGAGCACCTTTGTTCGATCGTATAGGCACAGGCAAGAATGCGGGAACAATCACGGTATTTGATGAAGCGTCGATGCGGGCGGCTCTGGCTGTGGATACGGTTAAAATTGTTTTGGGTGATGACATTGTTTTGTCATCGCAGTTGCAACTGATTGGGGAAAAGCAAAACGAACTTGATCTGAACGAATTTAAATTAAGTGCAGATTCAGGGGAAGTTACTTCAATTTCTGTATCAGGCGGATATGATTTTATGATCCGAAACGGAGTGTTGGATCTGAAACAGGCGCGAAATAATTTAACGGCAATCGGGATCGAAAAAGACAGTTCCGTTACTTTGGATACGGTTGATTATACGGTACAGGGAACGGGTCTTTATCCGAATGGCGATGCAGCAAGCGTATACGTGATCAACTCCGAAATCGTATCTT
>CASEFE010000173.1 GCA_949287105.1 uncultured Bacillota bacterium | reverse complement strand
TATCTTACAACAGTATAGCACTTTTTGCTCGTCCTTGGAGAGGGACGTGAAAAACTACTACTTCTTATTATACGAGGTAAAATTATGGAATTCTTGGTTACAATGATAGCAAATCTTCTCATTACAGAAGGCGCGGCGATCGGTGCCGGATTAGCAGCTCTTACAGGTCTTGGAGCAGGTATAGGCATGGGGATTGCAACAGGAAAAGCAGTGGAAGCGACGGCTCGTCAGCCGGAAGCGGTCGGTAAAATAAGAACAATGTTGCTTTTAGGTCTTGCATTTGCAGAAACGACTGCTATATATGGTTTGTTGGTAAGCATTCTTTTAATTTTTGTTGCATAAATTCCAGCAATTTAATAAATTAAACGATAAATTGAAAAGGTGTTAAAATGATTTTTGAATTTACCGGTGATCAGTTTTTGATTGCAATAAGCGAACTTATTCAATGGGAAAGTATCGTGATGCATCTGATCGCGTTAATTATATTGACGGTAGGATTGTATTTATTGTTATTCAGGCCTGTAAAAAGAATGATCAAGGAGCGTCAGGATAAAATCCGTAAAATCGAAAAAGAGAACGCTGACTTGAATGAAGAAGTAAAAAAGATGAAAGAAAGTTCAGAGATAGTGCTTTCCGATGCTAGAAAAGAAGCCGCAGTGATTCATGAAAATGCCGTTAAGGTGGCCAATCAAAAAGCGGATGAAATTGTGAAAGGGGCACGTAAACAGGCAAAAAATATGATCGATCGCACAGAACAGGAACTGGAAGAAGAGCGTCGCAAATTAGGGTCTGATATTGAAAAACAAATTGCCGAAGTTTCGATGGCTGTAGCGCAACAAGTTCTTTCTCGAGACATAACTGCAACAGACAATAAGAAACTGATCGAAGATTGTCTCATTGAATGGAGTGAAGATTGATGAAGAATTGTGCAGAAAACTGTCTTGCCGTTGTTACTCTTGCAATGGATCCTGACAGTGAAACAAAAGACAAAATCGAATCTTTTTGCAAAAAACGCGGAGCCGTTCAATTTGAGTATATCATCGATAAAAATATTATCGCTGGAATAATTATTCAAATCGGCGACAAAATTTATGACGGATCGGTTCAAAATCGTCTGGAGACGATGAAACAGTCGATATGAAATTTTTACAGGAATCTATATGATAGACGTAAATGCAATCGGAAAAGGTATTTTGAAAAAAATTCAGGGCGCCCGTCCGGAAAAGGAGGAGCGTGCCTGCGGAAAAATAATTGCTTCGGGTGATGGTGTTGTGCACGTGACAGGACTGCACGATGTAAAATACAATGAATTGTTGGAGATAAAAGGTGGTTATCGCGCTTTGGCGTTGAACCTTGAACATGATTCGATTGGTGCAGTTCTTTTTTCTGGTGATGATAAAGTCGGGTGTGGCGATTACGTATATTCTACGGGAGAAACGGTTCATATGCGTGTGGGTGAGGAATTGCTCGGACGAATTGTGGATCCGCTTGGTGAACCGTTGGATGGTCTTTCTGAATTTTTGACAACGGAGTATCGTCCGGTTGAATTTCCTGCTCCTTCCATTATGGACAGAGGTAAAGTAAATACTCCCTTGCAAACGGGCATTTTGGCTATTGACAGTATGATTCCGATTGGTAGAGGTCAAAGGGAATTGATTATCGGAGATCGGCAGACTGGAAAGACAGCAATCGCAGTAGATACAATTTTGAACCAAAAGAATGAGAATGTGATTTGTATTTATGTTTCCATCGGGCAAAAAGCATCATCTCTTGCGAAAATCATCTCTACGTTGCGAAATGCCGGTGCGATGGATTATACTTGTGTGGTATCTTCGACGGCTGACGATCCTGTTCCTTTGCAATATTTGGCTCCGTATAGCGGATGCGCTTTGGCTGAATATTTCATGTATCAAGGAAAGGATGTTTTGATCGTTTACGATGACTTGTCAAAACACGCGGTGGCTTATCGTACGATGAGTTTGTTATTAAAACGTCCGGCAGGAAGAGAAGCGTATCCCGGGGATGTATTTTATCTTCATTCGCGTCTGTTAGAACGCGCCGCAAAACTTTCTGAAGAAAAAGGCGGAGGATCGATTACAGCGATACCGATTGTCGAAACACTTGCGGGAGATATTTCAGCCTATATTCCGACAAACGTTATTTCCATTACGGACGGTCAGATTTATCTTGAAAGCGAATTATTCAATAGCGGTGTTCGTCCGGCCGTCAATGTGGGATTATCCGTTTCTCGTGTCGGAGGGAGTGCGCAACGCACTTCAATTCGGAATATATCCGGGCAACTTCGCGTCAATCTTGCACAGTATCGGGAACTTGCCATTTTTATGCAATTTGGTTCTGATCTCGATGCGGAAACGCAAAAAACGCTTAGCCGCGGAGCAAAGATGACTACGACATTAAAACAGCGCCAATATTTGAATTATTCCGTCAAAGATATGCTTGTGTTGCTGACTGTTTCGCAAAGTGAACTCGTAGATCGTATTCCCGAAAAAAAGGTAGAATCATTTAACGAAGGGCTTTTGGATTTTATTCGAGTAAACAAGCAAGATTTGTACACGGAAATTGATCCGGATCAAAAATTATCCGCAGACATAAAGAAAAAAATATTGCTTATAGCAGAAGAGTATATCAACTGTTCAATGGGGGTAGAACAGGGCAATTTGCCGATAGGCGTTCATGCGGAGGCATAACGATATGGCGGATATTACTGAAATTAAGCATCGCATAAAAAGTATACAGGATACCCATCAGATCACAAAAGCGATGGAACTTGTATCGACTGCCAAGATGCGAAAATCAATGCAAAAACATGTTTTCAGCTCTGCATATTTCGATTCAGTGCGTTATACTTTAAAAGATATTTTGCGACACAGCACGGATATACATCATAAATATACCGAACACAGAAGTGATAATCGTACGGCCTATATTGTGATAGCCGGTGATAAGGGTTTGGCGGGGGCTTATAACAATAATATTTTAAACCTTGCTTGGCGACATATGCAAACGCGGCCTGTTCATTACGTGGTAACGATCGGGCAGATGGCGCGGGCTTTTTTTGAAAGCAAACACCAAAGTGTAGATCTTGAATTTACACACGCTGTTGCAAGTCCTACGCTTCATGACGCTCGCGGTATAATGCGGGATATTTTGGCTTTGTATGACAGTAATTTGATGGACGAAGTTTATGTGATCTTTACGCGCATGCGGTCTACGTCTGTTCATGAGCCGGTCATTGTAAAACTTTTGCCGATCGAAGAGAAAGATATTGAAGAAGATGTCAAAAACACTTACAGCGGTCAAATTGATTATGACCCGTCGCCGCGAGAAGTATTAAATGTTTTGGTTCCTCAATATCTGGTAGGGATGATTTATACGGCGCTGATACATGCATCGGCAAGCGAACACGCAGCAAGAATGATGGCAATGTCGAATGCAAACAAGAATGCAGAAAAAATGTTGGAAAGCCTAAATTTGGAATACAACCGATTACGGCAAAGTGCAATTACTACGGAATTGCTTGACTTATCGTCCGGCAGATTCTTATTGAAAAACAATATTTCGGAAGGTGAAACGAGACAATGAAAAATGCGGGTAAAATATATCAGATTATAGGGCCGGTTGTAGACGTTGCATTTGATGTCGAGATGCCTCCCATTTATGAAAAACTGGTAGTTGAAGGAACGGATGCCGTTTTTGAAGTACTGTATCACGTAGAAAAAGGGATTGTTCGATGCATCTCGATGACTGCGACAGAGGGCCTTTCACGCGGTATGACGGTGGTTGATACGGGTGCACAAATCAAAATTCCGGTCGGTGAGGCTGTATTAGGCAGAGTAATGAATGTTCTCGGTGAGCCGATTGACAATAAAGGACCGATTGACGCAAAGACAGAATGGAATATCCACAGAAGGCCTCCGGCTTTTTATGAACAAAACCCGGCTGCGGAAATTTTTGAAACAGGGATCAAAGTTGTCGACTTGATTGCGCCATATAGTAAAGGCGGAAAAATCGGTTTGTTTGGTGGAGCAGGCGTTGGTAAGACAGTTCTTATTATGGAACTGATGCGAAACATTTCAAAAGAGCATGGCGGATATTCCATTTTTACCGGTGTCGGCGAGCGCTCTAGAGAAGGAAACGACATGATTTCGGATATGACCGAATCGGGCGTTATTGCAAATACGGCGTTAGTGTTTGGGCAAATGAACGAACCGCCCGGAAGTCGTATGCGTACTGCTTTTTCAGGTCTTACTCTCGCGGAATATTTTCGCGATGTGAACAGGCAGGATGTACTTTTGTTTATTGATAACATTTATAGATATATTCAGGCAGGCAGTGAAGTCTCGGCATTATTGGGAAGAATGCCTTCTGCGGTCGGTTATCAGCCTACACTTGCCACGGAAATGGGGCTGTTGCAGGAGCGGATTGCTAGTACTAAACGCGGATCTATTACTTCCATTCAGGCGGTATATGTGCCTGCCGACGATATCACAGATCCTGCTCCGGCGACGATCTTTTCACATTTGGATGCGACAACCGTTTTGTCTAGAAAAGTTGTCGAAATGGGAATTTATCCTGCGGTAGATCCTTTGGAATCCAGCTCTCGGATACTCGACCCGCAGATTGTGGGAAGAGAGCATTATGAAGTTGCAAATAAAGTTGTAGCAACATTACAAAGGTATAAAGAATTACAAGACATCATTGCGATTCTCGGAATGGATGAACTGACAGAGGAAGATAAAAATACCGTTTATCGTGCAAGAAAAATTCAGAAATTTATGTCGCAGCCATTTTTTGTATCAAAAATTTATACAGGTTTGGAAGGTCGCTATGTTCCTTTACAAGCGACAATTGAGAGCTTTAAGACGATTTTATCCGGTGAAGTGGATGATTTGCCGGAAAATGCTTTTTTCAATGTAGGTGACATTGATGATGTTCGGGCGAAAGCACGTACAATGAAAGAGGAAGCTTAACTGAACCAAAGCGAGGACAGAGTTTGGAAAAATTTAATCTGGAAATTATCACGCCTGAAAAAATTTTTTATAAAGGCGAAGTGGAAAGTATTCATATACCGGCTTTGGGTGGCTCGTGTACGATAATGGCCGGACATCAGCCCATGGTTTTTGCGACGGAACCAGGAGAAATGCAAATTACTGTTAACGGCGTTACGCGGGAAGCTTTTATGAGCGAGGGATTTATTGAAGTGCGGCCCGATGAAACGATTGCATTTTCGGAGGCGGTAGAATGGCCGGAAGATATTGATGCGCATCGTGCGGAGGAAGCAAAAGAGCGTGCGGAAGAACAGTTGCGCAGAAATCGAAGCGCCGCTGAATACCGGTTAAATCGTCTTGCCTTACAGCGAGCGTTTGCTCGTTTACAGGTTAAAAACCATAATAATATGAATAATTTTTAATTTTGATGTATGTATGACAAAAAACAGCAGATTATTCTGCTGTTTTTTGTTTATCAAAAGGGTGAATTATACTATTAAGAGCAACACCTAAAGAAAAAAAGGAGTTCATACAAATCTGTGGTAAAATAGAGCTGCGAAACCAAATTTTGCCAAGGAGATCTGTATGAACTACAAACATTTTACCATAG
>CASEFE010000172.1 GCA_949287105.1 uncultured Bacillota bacterium | reverse complement strand
TGCGGAGCTGATTGCCGATCCCGACTGGAAAAATTGGCGTCCGCTTGAAAAGGATCCGGACAGCCGTTACGATCAGAACGACAACGCGTACGTCTATATCGAAGAGGACAATGACGCGCGCATACAATACGGATTTTTATATGCATTCGGGTGCAAAAATATTCAGATTTACGGAGGTCGGATTGTTTGTGACGATGCGTCGTACTGTAAAGAGGAACCTGCAATGCCGTGCATTGTCGATGAAAGTTCGATTTTTGCGCCGCAATACTTTCGGCAACCGGAATTTTGGCGCAAACCTGTACGGACGCGTCCGAAAATATTGCTCTTTCAAAAATGTTCCGATATTCTTGTGGACGGTTTGGAGATCGTTCATGCGCCTTGTTATTCGGGCTGGTTTCTCAACAGTGAAGACATCTTATTGAGAAATATCGTTGTCAAAAACGATTACGCGCAGCCCAATGCCGACGGTTTGCATTTTTCTTCCTGCCGTCGGGTAATAGTAGAGTATTGCGATCTGTATTGCGGTGACGACTGCATTGCGATCGATTGCACATACGGATTGCCTTGTAAAGACATACTTGTGGAAAATTGTGTTTTCGAGACGTCTATTCATGCCGTGCGTGTCTATTCGGGACTGGATCTGACGCATGTGTATGGCAGAGAAAACAGCGGAAAGGTTTCCAATGTTATCGTGCAGAATTGCCGTATCCGCGAAGCGTGCGGAATATTGCTCATGAACGCATGTGACGGGGATATAACGGGCATTCGGTTTCGGGATATCGTTGCCGATCAGAAATTTCCCGGAACGGCATTTTGTTTTACGGCGGACAACGGGTATATGAGCGACGTAAGAGTGGAAAGGGTGCGTTTTCGCGGAAACGGTTTCGGATATATGAATGCGGAGGCAAAGGGAAAAATATTTGACGTTGCGTTTTGCGATTGCGATATAGAGATCGTGCCGAAGCCGAAGTTCTGGGGGGACGATTATAGCGGCATGATCTCTCACTGTTACTCGCTTCCGTATAATCTGGTTGCACGCGGCATTGAAAAAATGGCTTTTCGCAACGTACGGGCTTCGGTGGCGACGGTGGATTGTTCGGAGTATTCAAAAGAGGACATGGAAAAGGTGGAAGCCTGGATCGGGGCAAAGCGAATGGAACAAATTCTCGCGCCGGTAAAAGAGATGGTATCTTTGCATGATTGCAAGGATGTCACGATGGACGATTGCAGCTTTTATTACCAAGATGGAAAAGATACTGCGTTTTTTGAGAGAGGGGAAGAAAAATGATCAGAGCCTATCGTACCTGTGAAGAGGATCTTGCAAAAGACATTTTGGTTCGGATCGGGAATGAGGAGATGCCTGTTTTGCGGGCATATGTATCCGCTTATCCGATCAATTGCCGTTGGCCGGGGCGTCAGCGTTCTGTCGACCAGAGGGATGAGTCTTATTTTGTAAATTTTGAGGCGGATGAAGATGCAAAAGTGTATGTGCGTTGGAAACATACGGTAAAGAATGTACAATTAAAGCCTGTTTCGCCGGAAAACGAGCTGACGTTTGCGGGGGATGAGATACGTTTTACGCTGAAAAAAGATGGCGGATATGTTCTCGTGGTCGACGGATACAGGGAAACGCTGCATTTTTTCAGAAACGGAACGGCGGAGCCGAGCGCACCGCAACCGAAAGATAACGTGCTGTATTACGGGCGCGGTTTTCATGACGTGGGGATCGTAGAACTGAAAAGCAATCAGACGGTGTATCTGGAAGAGGATGCGGTGGTATATGGATGTTTTCATGCAAAAGACGCCGAAAATATACATATATACGGCAAAGGAATTCTCGATAACAGCCGCAACAAGGAAAAGATTTTGCGGGAAATACCCGTCGATTTCGGGGATGCCGACAGCCTGAATGCTGAGCGTGAGCATACCATGCAGTTTATCGGATGCCGAAACGTAAAAATAGAAGGAATCGTGATCCGCGATTCGCTGGTCTACAATATCGGCACATGGGATTGCAAAGAAGTAACAATACGCAACGTCAAAGTGATCGGTTGTTGGCGGTATAATTCGGACGGGATCGATCTGCATAACACGTCGCACGCCCGCATTTCCGATTGTTTTTTGCGTACGTTTGACGATTCGATCTGCGTAAAAGGGCACTTGCCGTACGGAACCGATTGCGAAGATATCGTCGTGGAAAATTGTACGATTTGGAATGATTGGGGCAATGCCCTGCATGTCGGGGTGGAAGCCTGTGCGGAGCGTATGCACAATATCATATTCCGAAATTGCCATGTGATCCGCGTGACTTGTTCGGCTCTCAATATCGGAAATGTGGATTATGGGGATATGTACGACATTGTCTATGAAAATATCGACATTGAACTGGATAAAGATTGTCAGCGTCCCATATTGCAGACGGAAGACTGTCAGCCTTTGCCGAAGCTTTTAGAGAACGGAGAAGCGGATGTCACGGTATTTGCCATGCAGATCATAAAGCATCATGAATATTCCGTGGGGGATGTTCGGGGAAAAATACATGATGTCACATTCCGCAATATTCATATAAAAGCGGACGCGGGGATCGACTCGTATATTTTGGGCGATAAGGAAAATCCGATCCATGACGTTACCTTCGAGAATATATATATTAACGGAAGGAAAATAAACCGATTGGAAGACCTTCGGCTTCATGTGCTTGAAAACGCACATGATATAAATATTCGCTGACAAAGCGGGAATTTTGATCGGGATGTTGACAAAATACGGTGCTTGAAGTATAATGTATGCATCAATTTGAAGGGAGGATAATTGAAATGGCGAAACATGGAAAAGGGTATCTGAATTTAGGATTGCCCTGGATCATCAACTTACTTTTGGCGATTTTCCCCGTAACGAGCTGGATTTTGGGCGGACTTACGCGTATACAGCGGGGACATTTGATTGCAGGTATCTTGCAGCTTTGCTTGATCGGTGAAATCATTTTTTATTTTTGCGACCTTGTAACGGTCATACTTTCCAAGGATCTGCGTATATTTGCCTGAGGAGGGCGGTTTGGCGGCGTTTTCGTGTCAAAATATTTGACAAAATTGTCCGCAGTTTATATAATTGTATCGTAAAGACAGCGAGACGCTGTGGGGAATTGCGCTGTAATTTACTCACAGTGTCTTTTTTCTGCAAAAAAGTAAGGAGAGAAACATATGAACGTTCCCGAACTGTTCGGAGAAAACGTATTCAATCTGAAAGTAATGCAGGAGCGGCTGCCCAAAGAGGTTTTTCGTTCGTTGAAAAAGACCATCGATGAAGGGCGTCTGCTGGATGCGAAGATCGCAGGAATTGTTGCGAACGCCATGAAAGATTGGGCGGTGGAAAAGGGCGCAACGCATTATACGCACTGGTTTCAGCCCATGACCGGAATTACTGCCGAAAAGCACGATTCTTTTATTTCGCCGACCAAAGACGGACAAGTAATCATGGAATTCTCGGGCAAGGAACTGGTTGTAGGGGAAACGGACGCATCCTCATTCCCGAACGGCGGGATGCGCGCGACTTTTGAAGCGCGCGGGTATACTGCCTGGGATCCCACTTCTTTTGCTTTTATCAAAGACGGTACTCTCTGTATCCCGACGGCATTTTTCTCGTACAGCGGCGAAGTGCTCGATAAAAAGACGCCGCTTTTGAAAAGTATGGCGGCGCTCAATCAGCAGGCGCTTCGGATTTTGCGATTGTTCGGCAATACTTCTGCCAAGCGCGTTTTTCCCACGGTCGGGGCAGAACAGGAATATTTTCTGATCGACAGAAAAATGTACGATGCGCGGCGCGATCTTGTTTTTACGGGCAGAACCTTGTTCGGCGCAAAGCCGCCCAAGGGTCAGGAGATGGAAGATCATTATTTCGGGCCGATCAAAAAGCGCGTCAGCGATTTTATGCGTGATCTCGACGTTGAGCTTTGGCGGCTTGGGATCCTGTCGAAGACGAAACACAACGAAGTGGCACCTTCACAGCATGAATTGGCACCCATCTATACCGTGACAAATGTGGCCTCTGACCAGAACCAACTGATGATGGAGACGATGAAAAAGGTCGCAGGGAAACACGGTCTGTATTGTTTATTGCATGAAAAACCGTTTGCTGGAGTCAACGGCAGCGGGAAACACAACAACTGGTCGATGTGTACGGATACGGGCATCAATTTGTTCGATCCGGGCAACACGCCGGCAGAGAACGGGCAATTTATTTTGTTCTTAGTGGCGGTTATCAAGGCGGTTGACGAATACCAGGATCTTCTCCGGTTGTCTGTCGCCAGTGCAGGCAACGATCATCGGCTCGGCGGAAACGAAGCGCCGCCTGCGATCGTGTCCATGTACATCGGCGATGAACTAGCCGAAGTGATCGACGCTTTGGAAAAGGATGTGCAGTATAAAGGCAAGGGGAAAGGCGTCATAAAACTGGGTGTGGATACGTTCCCCGAACTGCCCAAAGATACATCGGATCGCAACCGCACCTCGCCGTTTGCGTTTACGGGAAACAAATTTGAATTCCGTATGCTCGGATCCACCTTCTCGATTGCGGGTCCGAACATTATGATCAATTCCATCGTGGCGGACGAGCTGAGGCAGTTTGCGGACGAACTGGAAAGCGCGAAAGATTTCAATGTCGCGTTGCATGATTTGGTGGCGCGTACCATTCGCGAACATAAGCGTATTTTGTTCAACGGCAACAATTATACGGAAGAATGGGCGAAAGAGGCGAAAAAGCGCGGGCTTTTGAATCTGAAAAGCTGTGCGGATGCGCTTCCGCATTTTGCGGACAGAAAGAATATCGAGATGTTTGAACGTATGCGCGTATTTACGGAGCGGGAAGTGCGTTCGCGCATGGAGATCATGCTGGAAAACTATTCGAAAGTGCTGACCATTGAGGCATTGACGATGATTGAAATGGGAAGAAAACTTATCTATCCGGCGGTGAATGGTTACATAACGGAGCTTTGCCAGGCAGCGGAGAGTAAAGAACGGTTGGGAATCTCGGCACAGTCTGACCGTGAACTGATTTTGAAATTGTCAACGGATAACACCCGGTTATATGAAAAGGCGGCTGAAATTGAAAAATTATTGGCCGAATCCAAAAATGTTTGCGGGGCAGAAAAGGTCGCAAGATATTTTGCGGATAAAATATTGCCAGTAATGCAAGATATGCGTGCCTATGCAGATGAAATGGAAGTAAATACGGATAAAAAATATTGGCCGTTCCCGACATATGGGGACATCTTGTTCAGCGTTTCCTGACAAGAGACCGCGCTCTCCGAAAACGGAGAGCGCGGAAAGTTTTATTCGCAAACCTTTGTAAAGTATGGCAGATACAGGAGAGGGAGTTATATGAAAATTTTCGAATCTTTGCGGGAAAACAACCCGATCATTGCAAAACTGGTTGCCTGGCAGAAAAGCCTTTATTATCCGGTTCTTTATGCGGTTCTGGGCGTGTTGTCTTGCAGTTGTGGGTATTATGTCTATATTCCTGTCTATTATATCATGGCGGCTACGCTTCTCTTTGCGGTTTTTTTCAACGATGATCCCAAAGTTTTGCTGGTTCC
>CASEFE010000171.1 GCA_949287105.1 uncultured Bacillota bacterium | reverse complement strand
AAACCGGATGCTTCTGTTTTCGATACCGTGAACTTTAATTTTGAAACGGTATCCAAGCGTCTGAAAGAGCTGGCGTTTCTCAATAAAGGTTTGGAGATCAATCTGGTGGATGAGCGCGTTCCGGAGGGAAAAAATCCGGTCGTAGTCAATTATAAATTTGACGGCGGATTGCACGATTTTGCCATTTATCTCAACGAAGGGAAGACGGCGCTGTACGAACAGCCGATCGGGTACAAAACGGAAAAAGACGGGATTTTGATCGAATTTGCCATTCAGCATACGAGTGATTTTACGGAAAGTCTGTTTTCTTTTGTCAATAATATTCCGACGCCGGAAGGGGGCTTTCATGAAACGGGATTCCGCACGGGGCTGACGAAAAGTCTGAACGACATCGCGCGCGGGATGGGAGCGTTAAAGGACAAGGATCCGAACCTGATGGGCGAGGATTTCCGTGAAGGATTGACGGCGATCCTTTCCATTAAAATGAAGAATGTGCAGTTCGAAGGGCAGACCAAGACCAAGCTGGGCAATGCGGAGGCAAGGCAGCCGGTGGAAACAGCTACGATCGAGGGAATAGATTCACTGTTCAAAGACAGCTCTTTGAAAGGTACGTTTGAAGAGATCATTAAAAAGGCGCAGGCGGCGGCGCGGGTGCGTATAGCGGCGCGGCAGGCCAAAGAAGTGGCGCGCGCCAAAAACTCCATCGACAATCTGACGCTTGTGGGAAAACTTGCCGCATGTACGGGCAAGAAACCCGAACTTAACGAACTGTTTATCGTGGAGGGCGATTCGGCAGGCGGCACGGCAAAGCAGGCGCGGATCCGCCAGACGCAGGCCATTCTGCCTTTGCGCGGAAAGCCGCTGAATGTGGAAAAGAAACGTCTCGAACAGGTATTGGCAAACGAAGAAATCCGCACGATCATCAGCGCGCTCGGCGCGGGGTATGGCGGAGATTTTGAGATGGATGACCTCAAATATCATAAAGTCATCATACTTTCCGATGCCGATCAGGACGGCATGCACATCCGTTGTATTCTTTTGACGTTTTTCTTCCGGTATATGCGCGAACTGATCAATAACGGCCATGTGTATATCGGCATGCCGCCGCTGTATAAAGTGTATAAAAAAGATATGGTCGAATACGCATATGATGACAATGAACTGCAAAAAAAGATAGAGATCGTGGGAAAAGGTTACCAGATCCAGCGATATAAAGGGCTGGGCGAAATGAGTGCCGATCAGCTTTGGGAAACGACCATGGATCCCGCGCGGCGCAATCTGATCCGGGTGAGTATCGAGGATGCTGCCGAAGCGGAACAGATGGTAACGGCGTTGATGGGGGATCGCGTGGAGGCGCGTAAAGAATTTTTGGCTCAGAATGCAAATTTCAATAAGATCGACACGTTTATCGATCGCGTAAATATCTGACGGGAGGCAGGGCATGGCAAAACGAAAGAATAATGATAAGAATGAATTACCCGTACCCGAGGAACAGAAAGGTGAGATATTTCTCTCTCCGCTCGAAGAAGTATTGCCCGATTCCATGCTTCCGTATGCGGAATACGTCATATTGGACCGCGCGTTGCCGCGCGTCGAAGACGGGTTGAAACCTGTACAGCGTCGTATTCTGTATACCATGTACGATATGGGACTCACCCCCGATAAGCCGCATAAAAAGAGTGCGCGTATCGTGGGTGAATGTATGGGTAAATACCATCCGCACGGAGACTCTTCCGTCTATGATGCGATGGTGCGAATGGCGCAGGATTTCAATATGCGCATGACGCTTGTCAACGGCCACGGCAACTTCGGGTCGGTAGACGGGGATCCCGCGGCGGCGATGCGATATACGGAAGCGCGTTTAGAACCGCTTGCCCTCGAACTTTTGCGTGACATCGAAAAGGATACGGTTCGCTTTACTTTGAACTTTGACGACAGTTTGAAAGAACCGGAAACTTTGCCCGGGAGATTTCCGAATCTTCTTGTGAACGGTGCATCCGGGATAGCTGTCGGGCTTGCCACGAATATTCCGCCGCATAATCTCGGCGAAGTGATCGACGGCGTGATCGCTTATATCGACAATCCGAAGATCAGCCTTTTCCAGATGATGAAGTATATCAAAGCCCCCGATTTTCCTACGGGCGGATACATCATCGCGGGTGAACTCGTGCAGGCGTATGAGACGGGCAGGGGCAAGATCACATTGCGCGCAAAGGTGAGCGTGGAAGAGGGCGACAACGACAAAAAGCTGATCGTCATCACCGAACTTCCGTATCAGGTCAATAAAGCGAAGCTTCTTACGCGGATTGCCGACCTTCGGGAGGAAAAGAAAGATTTGTTGGGCGGCATTTCTGAAATTACCGATGAATCGGACAGAAACGGAATGCGTGCCGTGGTCAAGGTCAAAAAAGATGCGGACGTAGATAAAATTTTGGCCGCACTTTATAAATTTACCGATCTTGAATGTACTTTCGGTATCAATATGGTTGCCATTGCGGACGGAAAACCGCAGCAAATGGGGCTTTTGGATATTATCCGCCACTATGTGGTCTATCAGAGGGAAGTCATTTTGCGGCGTACGAAATTTGATCTTGCGCAAGCGAAAGAGCGTTGCCACATTTTGGAAGGCCTGATCATTGCGGTACGAAACATCGATGAAGTCATAAAAATCATCAAGACGAGCGAATCCGTGCCGGCGGCGCGTCAGAAATTACGCGAAAGGTTCGATCTTTCCGAGCGGCAGGCGCAGGCGATCCTCGATCTTCGCCTGGCACGGCTCACAAAACTGGAAATTTACAAGCTTGAACAGGAACTCGAAGAGCTGAAAAAGCTGATCGCGCATCTTACGGCTATCGTCGAGAGCAAAAAACTGCAGATGCAGGTTGTGCAGGATGAATTGCGTGAGATCAAGAAAGCTTACAAAGGAGAGCGGAAGAGCAGCCTTGTTTTTGATATTTCCGATATCAAAGTAGAAAAATTCGATGACGAGCGGCCTGTCGAAAAGTGCGTTCTTGTGTACACGGCGGACGAAAAAATCAAGCTTGTCACGGAGAAAAACTTCAACATGTCTGACAAAAACATCACCGAACGTTCTTCGCTGTCGGATATTTTGTTGTTGCAGCTTCGCACGCAGACGGACAAGATCGTCTATTCGTTTACAAACATGGGCAACTGCTATAAAATCGATTTTGAAGATATGGAGGCAGGAAAGCTCAAAGATAAAGGCTTACCGTATTCGCAAGTCTGCCCCGATGCGCAGGAAGGCGAGAAACCGATCGCGTTTTACGAAGTGGGCGATAAAATGCCCAAGGGAAGCCTGCTCTTCTATTCGAAATTCGGGTATGTCAAGAAGAGCGACTGGAAAGAATACAATATTCTGAAATATTCGTTTCAGGCTTGCAAAGTCAACGACGGGGACGAGCTGATCGGAATAGAGCTTGACGATCCGGAGCCGACGACGACCTTGTTCTTTGTAACGGCAAACGGAATGTGTCTGAATGCCTATAAGAACGATATCCCTGCGCAGGGAAGAGTATCGGCGGGCGTTCGCGGAATTTCGCTTGCGGAAGGCGATTATGTCGTATATGCCGGACAGATCGACGGTGAAGGCGAAATTATTGTCGGAACGAGCGCGAATACGCTCAAAAAGGTAATTGCTTCGCAGATCGATCCGATGGCACGCTATCGCAAAGGCGTTAAGATCGTAGAACTTTCCAAAGGCAGTAAAGTGGTGTATGCCGATTACGTTACCGAACCTTATAAATTTGCTGCGCTTATGGATGACGATACTCTTGTGCAGGGGGATACGGAAGAAAATATAACCATAGAGGATCGTACCACCAAAGGGAAGAATATAAAGCTTAAAAAAGGCTGCAAGGCAAAGGCTTTCTGGTCGCTGAAATATCTGAAATGAGGCAAAGAAAAGTGATCTGCCGTGCAGGAGAGTGATATGAAAACGATACGAAAAATTACTGTTT
>CASEFE010000170.1 GCA_949287105.1 uncultured Bacillota bacterium | reverse complement strand
GCCCAAAAAGGTTTTACATTTCAAAACTCCACAAGATTTGTTCCAACAAAATCTCATCAAGTGTTGCACTTAGTTTGACAATTCATTAAAAGGAGTTGCTTATATTTTGGATAGTTCAATTGACAAAATCAGTCTTCTGATATATAATAAATTTATATAGATTTTAACACAGGGAGAGACAAGCATGATCAAACTGATCAAAGGCGGATGCTATTATACAGGCGGTACGCTTGTGAAAGCAAACAGAGCGTTTAAGACAAGCGAACAGCGCGAAGAGGCCCGTCGTTCTACGATGACATGGCAGATTATCAAAAGGCACAATCGCGGTGATGAAGAAAATTTGCGGATTCGTTTCGATGCGATCGCATCGCATGACATTACATATGTAGGAATTATCCAGACAGCGAAAGCAAGTGGTTTAAGTACATTTCCGCTTTCTTATACTTTAACAAACTGCCATAATTCACTTTGCGCGGTCGGGGGCACGATCAATGAAGATGATCATGTTTTTGGTTTGTCAGCTGCAAAAAAATATGGAGCGAATTTTGTTCCGCCTCATCTTGCTGTTATCCATCAATATATGCGAGAAGTGGAAGCAAAAGTCGGTCGAATGATTTTAGGAAGTGACTCGCATACACGGTATGGCGCACTTGGTACGCTTGGCGTCGGAGAGGGTGGGCCGGAACTTGTTAAGCAAATTCTGAACAAGACGTACGATGTAAAACGCCCGGAAGTTGTTGCCGTATATTTGCGAGGCAATTTGAAAAAAGGAGTGGGGCCGCAAGACGTTGCGATTGCTTTATGCGGAGCTGTTTTCAAAAACGGATTTGTAAAAAATAAGATTCTTGAATTTGTCGGTCCTGGCATAAAGAACTTGTCAATGGATTACCGCAACGGTATCGACGTTATGACAACAGAAACAGCGTGCCTTTCTTCGGTTTGGGAAACAGATGAAAAGACGCAGGAATATTATAAAACACATGGTCGCGAAAACGATTACAAAGAATTAAAGCCTGGTGATCCTGCGTATTATGATTGCGGAATTGTCGTTAATTTGAGTTCGATTGAGCCAATGATTGCCCTTCCTTTTCATCCGAGCAATGCATATACGATCCGTGAAGTTTTGGATCATCCGAGGGAAATACTGGAAGAAGTGGAAGCGGCCGGCAGAAAATTGCGCGGCGACGATAAATTTACTTTGACCGATAAAATTCGTGCAGACGGTGTATATGTTGGGCAGGGCATTATAGCAGGATGCGCGGGCGGTATGTACGAGAATATTGCTGAGGCTTATGAAATCATTAAAGGAAAATCGGTCGGATCCGATGAATTTTCGCTCAGTATTTATCCTTCCAGTCAACCGGTATACAAGGCATTGGTGGATAACGGATATATATCCGGATTGATGGAAAGCGGAGCAATCGTTAAAACTGCTTTTTGCGGGCCTTGTTTTGGTGCTGGAGATGTTCCGGCAAATAATGTGCTGTCCATCCGTCATACGACGCGTAACTTTGAGAGCAGAGAGGGTAGTAAGCCGGCGGCAGGACAGCTTGCAGCTGTCGCTTTGATGGATGCCCGTTCAATCGCCGCCACCGCAGCAAACGGAGGAAGATTGACGCCTGCAACGGAAATGTCCTATACGAAAAAGGTTAAAAAATATTACTTTGATTCTAAGATATATGAAAACAGAGTTTATCACGGTGTTGGGAAAGCTGATAAGGAAGAAGAGCTGAAATACGGACCGAATATTGCAGATTGGCCGGAGATGATTCCTCTTGGCAAAAATCTTCTTATGAAGGCTGTCAGTGTGATTAATGATCCTGTTACAACGACCGACGAATTAATTCCTTCCGGTGAAACATCTTCGTACCGTTCCAATCCTTTAAAACTTGCAGAGTTTGCTTTATCGCGCAAAGATCCCGGGTATGTAGGCAGGGCTAAGCTTGTCAAGGAAGCAGAAGAAACTCGCCGTAGTACAGGTACTTTGCCTGATGAAATATTGTCGCATTTGAAAGGAATTGAAATTGGTGAGGATACTATTTTCGGAAGCTTTGTAGTTGCAAACAAACCCGGGGACGGCTCTGCGCGAGAACAGGCGGCGTCATGTCAGCGTGTTTTGGGCGGAATCGCTAATATAGCGAAAGAATACGCTACAAAGCGATATCGTAGCAATTTGATTAACTGGGGGATGCTTCCTTTGCTTGCTGACAAATTGAATTTTAAAGTAGGCGATTATGTTTACATCGAAAACATCAGCAAATTGATTGCCGAAGGTGCGGAGCAAATTCCAGCGAAACATATAGGTCACGGTGAAGTAAAAGACATTGTATTGAGAATCGATACACTTACTCCGGATGAAAGAAATATTATTTTGCGCGGCTGTTTAATAAATTTTAATGCTGGCAGATAAAGAGCTGTTTTGAGGCAGCAAATATCTTCGGAGGTTGGGATTTTGATGCTTTCTTTGAAAGATTATAAAAATATTATTGATTTAACCTATGTATCACAGCCGTATTCCGTAATATCGGAAGAAGAAAAAAGCGTGATATGCGATGAATTGCTCAGTATTCTTTTGGAAGAAAGGAATGAAATTGCGGCGTTCAGTTACCCGTATTTGACGAAACGCAAACTTATTTGGGGGTATTTGAATCGCAGGCCGCCCAATCCGGTTTCGGAAAGATTTTTGTTTTTGCAAGATAAGTTGTTTCGTTCAGAAACGTTGGAGCGCGGAATTGTTGATGTAGGTAATTTTGAATTTAATAATAGGCTTTGCTTGTGGCAAGGAGATATTACGCGGCTGAATGCCGATGCCATTGTTACGGCAGCGAACAGTTCTTTATTGGGATGTTTTATTCCGCACCATAAATGCATAGATAATGTCATTCATTCACGAGCAGGGGTTCAGGTACGATTGGATTGTTCTCGGATCATGGGGGCGCAAGGTGAACCGGAACCGCCGGGATGTGCAAAAATAACACGTGCGTATAATTTACCTTCCAAATATATTTTACACACGATCGGACCAATGACAGAATTACAAGTTACGGAAGACAATCGCCGTGTATTGAAAAATTGTTATATTTCTTGTTTGAATCTTGCCAAAGAAATGAACTTGAAAAGTGTTGCATTTTGTTGCTTATCCACAGGCGGATTTTCATTTCCGAATGATGAAGCGGCAGCAATTGCAGTCGGTGCGGTAAAAAAATGGATGTTGGAAAACGATTATGAAATCAATGTTGTTTTTGATGTTTTTCTCGATAAAGATAAATTGATTTACGAAGATATCTTGCGCTTTTCAACAGAATACATTTCTAAAAACTAAAATAACCATTAAATATTTTTCAAAAAAACATAAGAACAACTAAATTTAATCAAGTTGTAAAAGGCAGATGATTCATTTACTTGAATCATCTGCCTTTTGAAATTATTAAAGTTGCGTTGTAAAAATGCCGCCAGAATTGGGTCGAATTCATTCAAATTGTAAGCTTGACAAATAATTTGAGAGCGTATTATAATAATCACGACCAAAAAAGTCGAAATTCAAGAGGTGAACATGGAACAAAAGTTTCGCATTACGGGTATGACATGCGCAGCATGTGCAGTGGGCATTCAAAAAACAGTAAAGAAAATGTCCGGTATACGTAAGGTTGAAGTTAGTCTGATGGATGAAACTATGTCTGCTGATTTTGACGAAACAAAAATTGACGCGGAAGAAATCGTTTCAGCTGTGCGCGACCTTGGATATGGCGCAAAAATTTTAGATAACTTGAATATTACCGAACAAAAGAAAGATAATGCACTGAATTCTTTTACCGAAGAAGCGAACAAATTAAAAATTCGGTTTATTTCCTCATTGTTTTTTCTTATACCTTTATTGTATTTTACGATGGGGCATATGTTGGGGGCTCCATTGCCGAATTTTTTAAGAAAAAATACGAATTTTGCTTTAATTCAATTGTTGTTGACGACGCCAATTGTCTGTATAAATTTTTCTTTTTTTCGAAGCGGGATTAAAGCTGCTATTAAACGTGTTCCTAATATGGATACCTTAATTTGCTTAGGTGCTGGGGTATCTTTTGTTTACAGCATTGTAATAATGTTTATCATACCGCTGCGGAACGAAGCAGGTATGAATTTTGTTATGCGGAATTTGTTTTTTGAATCTGCAGCAATGGTGCTTACATTGGTTACTTTGGGAAAATGGTTGGAGGCACGTTCTAAAAGGAAAACGGGTGAAGAAGTAGAAAAGCTATTAAAACTTGCTCCGGATATCGTTAGCGTGGAAAGGGATGGAAAAATTCAAACAATACGTCTTGCTGAAATAGTAAAAGCAGATATAGTGGTTGTTAAACAAGGCGACTATATTCCAGTGGATGGTACAGTTTTATTTGGAGAATCTTTTATAGATAAATCAGCAATTACGGGTGAAAGCATGCCGGAAGAAATTTCTGTCGGCAGTTTTGTGACAAGCGCATCTGTAAACCGAGGAAATATTATAAAAATTCGGGCTGAAAAAATCGGAGACGATACTGTACTTTCCAAAATTATAAAAATGGTTCAAACGGCAGGCAATTCCAAAGCCCCGATTCAAAAAACCGTAGATAAAATTGCAGGAATATTTGTCCCGATCGTTTTAGGAATAGCAGTCTTAACGTTTATAATCTGGATGATTTTGTTTTCAACGGGTGTTGTGCAAGTTAGCGTTGCTGAAATATTAAAAATGGCTATCAGTGTACTTGTTATTTCCTGTCCGTGTGCATTGGGGTTGGCTACGCCGGTTGCGGTCATGGCAGCGACCGGCCGAGGAGCTTCATTGGGAATTTTATACAAAGATGCGGAGGCTTTGCAGCGTGCGCGGAATATACGTACCGTTTTGTTGGATAAGACAGCGACTATTACGGAAGGTAAACCTTGCGTAACAGATATTATAGTTTTTGAAGGGACAGAAGAAGAATCACTTTCGCTCGCGTGTGGGATAGAACAAAATTCTAATCATCCGCTTGCAACAAGTATTTTAGAAAAAGGATTAAACAGAGGTGTTTCTTTTTTTGAAGTAACAAATTTTCAATATTTTACAGGGAAAGGGGCGCTTGCTGAATATAAAGGCAAAGTTTGCATGATTGGAAATCAACGGCTGTTGGAAGAAAACGGTATTTCGACAGTTGACACAGAAAAAGTAGTTAAGTCGCTTGTGGAAAGCGGAAAATCTCTGTTATTTCTTGGCTATGATGGTAAATTGCTTGCATTGTTTGCCGTTTCTGATTTGCTGAAAAATAACAGTCTCGAAGCAATTACTGGATTAAAATCAAGAGGTATTGTTCCGATTATGCTGACAGGGGATAACAAAACGGCTGCTAAATTTGTGGCTCAGCAGGTAGGGATTGATCAGGTTTATGCGGAAGTTTTACCCGAAGATAAATTGCACGTAGTAATGGAACAAAAAGAAAAGAACGTAACGGCAATGATCGGCGACGGCGTAAACGATTCTCCGGCTTTGAAAGAGGCTGATGTCGGTATAGCAATGGGAAACGGTACGGATATTGCGATTGATTCTGCGGATATCGTTTTGGTAGGAGGAGATTTACGCGCAGTAAATATGGCAGTTGATTTAAGCAAAGCCGCCGTAAGAAATATAAAAGAAAATTTGTTTTGGGCTTTTTTCTACAACGTGCTTTGTATTCCGATTGCAGCAGGGATACTGTATTCTATAGGGTTTGTTATGGAGCCTATGTTCGGTGCTTTAGCAATGAGTTTGAGCTCTGTTTTTGTTGTCGGTAATGCGTTACGTTTAACGCGTTTTCAAAGAAAATTGAATCCGAAATCAAATCATAAAAAAGGAGAAGATGAAATGAAAAAAATTTTGAAAATTGAAGGGATGAGTTGTTCGCATTGCAGTGCAAGGGTAGAACAAGCGTTAAATAACTTGAACGGTGTAAAGGCGGAAGTAAACTTAAAAAAGAAATGTGCAACAGTGGAATCGGAAATTGATAATGAACTTCTCGTAAAAGCCGTCGAAGATGCAGGGTATAAAGTTGTGGCAATTAAAGAAAAGTAATTTAATAATTTTGTGATTCGCTTCATTTCAGCAGAACTTCTTATTTTTCGACAAAAGGTGTTGCGTGTGCATATTGACATATAACCGTGTATCCGATACAATGAAAGTATAAATATTTATCATTTCAGAGGTGATATCATGGTTGGAGAAATGTTATTGTTAGATAACCGTACGCAATCATTGGTGGAAAGTTATGTGCCGGAAGGAGAAATTCTGGAAGGTTTGGTAAGTTTCTTTTCCGTCTTTGCCGACAGTACTCGCGTTCGGATTTTATCTGCGCTTGCCATTACAGAGATGTGTGTTACAGATCTTTCAAGAGTTTTGGAAATCAATCAAACGACTGTTTCGCATCAGCTTCGATTCTTAAAAAATATTGGTATTGTAAAATGTGACAGAGTAGGAAAAGTCATTTTTTACAGCTTAAAAAATGAAACGGTAAACGATATTTTGTTGAAAGGGGTCGAATTTCTTGGATATTAGGAAGAGTGCCGGAGGCACTCTTCTTTTTTAACAAGGGTGAATTATACTATTAAGTGCAACACCTAAAGAAAAAAAGAGTTCATACAAATCTGTGGTAAAATAGAGTTGCGAAACAAAAATTCCACCGAGGAGATCTGTATGAACTACAAACATTTTACCATAGAAGAACGCTGTTGTCTACGAGAATATTATGTAAAAGGGAAAACTTATCGGG
>CASEFE010000169.1 GCA_949287105.1 uncultured Bacillota bacterium | reverse complement strand
TATTACTCCGCTTTCGTTTCTTTCTTGAAAAGATATTCCAACGACTTTTCGGGGAAATACTTGCCCTGAATCGCAAACATTTCCGTGCTTGTAAAATCGGTATCACCGCGAATTTTTTTATTAAATCCATGGTTCGTCAAACCGAGATACTTGCAAATTTCTGTCTGTGTGATTCCTTTCAGTTTCATCTCTTTATACAGATTGCCGAACATTGCAGCCCTCCTTTATTGATTTATTCCATATCTGCATCCTTTTTCTCACCACTCTTTCCCGCAACACGGACATTTATTCTTATCATGATACAAATCCAAAGCCTGGTGACAAATCGGGCAAAATCCTTCCTTTAATGCTGTATACTCTCGAAGTTCGAGTGTTTTACACTCCGTCCATTCTCCCCATTCACCACTATGATAAAAACCCGCTACCCATATTTCTTCGGGCAAATGGTTTTCATACATATACTCTTGTGCCTCTGCCAGCGTCGGCTGACGCAGGGTGCCTGTTATTTTTAATATTCTGTACGCTCCCGTTACAGGCTCCCACTCTATCTCATGCGTAAGTTTTTGTTTCGGCATTTTCTATCTCCTATTCGATGCGGGATATTCAATCCAAATATCCCGCTTTTTTCATTCCCACTATCCAATCGGTAACAGGCACTTTCTTCTTCCCGACCGTGAACTCCTGCGTTTCAATGCGATACATCCACTGAATATGATCCCAAGCCGCACCCAGCGAATTGAACGCCGCGACTACGAACCTCCGCTCTGTTCCCATATTGATAACCACCAAGAACGCCGTCCCGTTGTCGTCGATGCTTACGTTGTACTCTTTTTCCATCTCTTACCTCCCTGCCCCCTGTGGTGGGGCTTTTTTTATTCTTAATTTCAAGTTTATTGAATTTATGGCTTTATTATAATTGAAGTTTATTGAAATGTCAAGCATTTTTTTCAAATTTATTGAAATTTTATTTGAAAAATGATATTATAGTTGCAACAATCTTGAAATTGAGGTAACTACTATGGAAAATCGTCTTAAACTTCTTCGTAAGGAACGAGGCCTGTTACAAAAGGATGTTGCCGAACACTTAAATATCGCCGTTAGTACTTATAGTTATTGGGAAAACGGCAAATTTGAGCCTGATCAAGAATCTCTTTCAAAGTTAGCGGACTTTTTTGGCGTATCAGCCGACTACCTACTCGGCAGAGAAGAAAAAAGCCCCCCCGTCGGCCAGGAGAGCGTTAAAATACCCGATTCGTTAAAGCCCTATCAATACGCCTTTTTTGACGGCGTGGACGGCCTCACGGACGAGAGTATGAAAGATATATTAAAGTATATTGAGTTCGTGAAAGCAAAAGAAAAAAATAAAAGAGGATAATTCTATGGATTTTATAATTGGAATATTGGTTGTTGTTGTTATAGGGTTTGCTGTTTATGGCATATACAAATTCTATTTAACAAAGCAGGAGGAACAGCGAAAATTATTTGAACAGAAAAAAGAATCCATGATAAAAAATGTAATAAGAGAAATATTAACCAATTCTGAAAGCAATAATTCAGAAGAGATGGTTAATAGATGTTATTTGGATTATATAGATTTTTTTAATAGTATAATCGGAAAGTTTGCCGTTGCCCCCGATTACGAAGAAACCTTATTAGAAACGTATTTATTCGCTGTTATTGCTTATAATAATACCTTTATGGAAGAAAGTGCCAAAAATGAATTTTTAGAAGAATTTTCTGAAATCATTGGTGATAGACAAATAGACTGGAAAAAGTTAAAACCCAAACTTATTGATATATTTCAGAAAAGCCTTATAAATCCCATGATGGACGCTAATAAAGCATTTGAAAAAATGCTTTCAGATCCCAATATTTATACTAATTCAACCGAGAATTTCCGCTACTCACTCTCATCTGAACAAAACAACGATATTGATGAAGTACCCTCAAAAAATGAGCAAGTGCAAATCGACGAAAAAAATATTAAGAAAGTAATGTCTGCCTTAGATAAAATAAATACAAGCAAAAAAATAGATTTCAATTTATAAATCATGACAATATCTGTCAAGATTTCTATGCTATAATACCCGACACGAGGGGATGAGAGAGATGAACTTAACTGAATTATATGGGTATGCAGAGCAAAGAGGTATTACCGTCGTAAATTGGAAGATAGATAACAAGCGGGCATGCGCCATCAAAATGAAACGGGAATACCATATTCTAATGAATGATCATCTGATTAGCGGCGAACGCGAAGAACGCATTGTTCTTGCACACGAGTTAGGTCATTGTCGCAGCGACCGCATGTATTATTTGCAAGACTTCTGCAATCCCCTTTACCGCCAAAACATTGCCAAAGCCGAGCGCAAAGCTTGCAATGAGGCATGCAGACTGCTGGTAAAGCCGGAAGAATTAAAAAGGGCCCTCCGCGAAAACGACACGGAATATGCCGCCGCAGAGAGCCTCGATCTCGATGTTTTTACTTTTCGGGATATAGTGGAATATTATAAGACCAAAGGGGTGATTTGATGCCTTCCGCCGAATTTTACATATCCTCAACAAAATACAGCCTGCAAGAACGCATGACGCGGCGCGGCAAAGTTTATGACGTCGTTTTTCGTATCGTCACTCTGGACGGATATGAGAAACAGAAAAAACTGTCCGGGTTCGCATCTAAAACACTTGCAAAAGAGGGTTACACTGATTTCATAACGCAAAAATGCGAATTGGTTAAAAACAACCCTATAAAGAAAAAAGACGCGACAAAGCAGGATCTGCTCGTCGGCGACTTGATCCGGGAATATCTATCTACCCTATTCAACCAAAACAAAACGAGTTCGATTTACGCGAAACAAAAAATATATAAAACGTTTGTGCTCCCCTATTTTGAAAATACGAAAATTAAAGATTTGACGAAAGAATCTCTCTATCGTTGGCAGGACAGTCTGTGGCAAACAAAAAATGCCCGCAACGGAAATTTTTATTCTTACAAATATCTTTCCAATGTGCGGGCGCATTTCCGAACGTTCCTCGGTTGGTGCGAAAGCCGATACGGTTTCAAAAATAACTTTATTGAAGTCGAAAAGCCAAAGCACAGAGTTCAGAAAACGAAGATGCAAATATGGACGCGCGAAGACTTCGATAAATTTATTTCCGTTGTGGATGATCCGATGTATCACGCTTTCTTTACATTACTGTTCTACACCGGGCGCCGCAAAGGTGAGGTTTTTGCACTTACTCCGAACGATATAAAACCGACCAGCATTGTTTTTGATAAATCATTGACACGAAAAACATTTAATGGCGAGCCATACGAGATCACCTCTACCAAAGCAGATAAGGTGCAAGAAATACCCGTCTGCACAAAAGTACAGAACGAATTAAAAAGCTTTGAGGGCGGCTCTCCTTTTCTTTTCGGCGGGGAAAAACCTCTTTCTGATAATACTACACGAAGAATATTTCGAACCTATTGCGAGAAAGCCGGAGTCCCTATTATTCGTATCCACGATCTGCGTCACTCTTTTGTTTCCATGCTTATACATCTTGGTGCGAACCTTATGGTGGTTGCCGATCTTATAGGTGATACAGTCGAACAAGTAACGAAAACATACGGCCATTTATACGAATCTGACAAGCGAGAAATCATTTCAAAATTATAAATCTATTTTTGGTAACAATTTTAGTAACAAAACACACCAAAACCCACTAAACTGCATAATACTTTATATAGAAAAAGAGCCGTTTTTAATGGATAAACCCATAAAAACAGCTCTTTTCTTAAATTGGCGCAGAGAAAGGGATTTGAACCCTTGTTACCCTTATGGGGGTAAACACGATTTCGAGTCGTGCGCGTTCGACCGCTCCGCCAT
>CASEFE010000168.1 GCA_949287105.1 uncultured Bacillota bacterium | reverse complement strand
GCCGCCCTTCAAATTCGCACTCCCGCCGAAACCGCTCCAATGCCTTTAAATACCGTTCCGACAGGGAAAGCGTGTATCTTTGCTTCTCTTCGTATGACAGCGTGCTGTAATACGCCCGATCGGTCAGCCTGCCGATCGCATCCGAAACTTCGCCTTCGGTCAAAAGCATGGTTTTTACCCGTTCGTAAAACGCATCGTCGTCTCCGCCGCGGATCGTGCAGGATACTTTTCCTGCAAAATATCGGCAGGCACGGCTCTCGTTCAGTCCCGCATCTTTTGCCCGCGCAATCTCGCTCGTCAGCTCATCCTTGCAGTTCTCCCAAAAACCACTCTTAAGACGTTTTTTCGCCTCCCTTGCCACACTCTTGAAACTTTTCGACGCCTTATCCATGATTCCCTCCGATTCGACAAATTTCGTAAACAAAAAGCCCGTTATTGTTTCAATAACAGGCTTTTGTGTTAATTCTTATTGCTTCTTTTGCGAGCCGCTTCCGACTTCTTCTTCCTTCTCACGGAAGGCTTCTCATAATGCTCTTTGCGGCGAAGATCCCCGATGATGCCGTCTCGGGAGCACTTTCTCTTAAAACGGCGCAGCGCGCTGTCAATCGACTCGTTTTCTCCGACTTTGATCGTAGACATTCCTTTCAACCCTCCTTCGCCTGACGCACTTAATGAACGGTATTATTCTACCCGAAAAGGAAAAGATTGTCAAGCCCTTTTTATGAGGTTTGAACGAATTTTTTATACTTTTGTTTACTCAGGGTCTCCCACAACTACCGATACACTGCCGCCGTTTTCCGAAAACGAAACCGCACCGTTTTCCGATACGCCATTCACGATTGAGAGAGGGAAATAAACCGAGTCATGTACATCATTCGAACCTTCATAGGCGATACGAATCGTATAACTTTTCTCTTCGCAGGAAACACCTGTATTCGGAATATAATAAAAAGTTGCAGAAAACTCGCCGTTTTGCAGATCGTCCGCCGTAAAAGAACTGAATTGTGTGGCATTGGCATACACACTGCCATATACATATGTATCGTTTTCTTCGCCCAAAAATATGCGCAGCCCCCTGCCCATGTATTTCTCCGATACTTCGGAAAAATCTGCCGTGACCGTAACTTGCCATGCCGCATTTTTGTATACGTCGCCGTAAGGAACAACCGCCACTTCTCTGGAAATAAAGCGATCATTCTGCTCGTCGATCAAGACAAGCGTTGCCGTTCCGGCTTTTACCTTGGTCAAATCCACTTCGAAACTTGCCGCATAGGCATAAGCACCGCTCACATTCTCGGCTCTGACTCCCGATAACGCTTCGGCAGGGATCACATTCTCGTTCGTCGAGAAGACTTTCACTTGCAGCATATTCCCGTCCGCTGTATTATTCAGAACCGCATCCGTACCGAATGTAACCCGAAAATCCTGCAACGGTTCTTGATAATCTGCACTGCCTGCCAGCGAGATCTGCGACGGCGCAAATATCCAACCCATACCAGAATCGGCATGGAGCGATTCGGGCGCGCCTTTTACCGAAACGGACACCGTCACATTCTCGGCGGGCATCGTAAAAGTATAACTGCCTCCACTTCCTGCCGTACATGCCGTACCGTTGGCCGTTACAGCCTCAACTTGCACATACGGCTCTGTTTCCACCGCAACGGTGACAACCGTGCCTTCGGGAGCAGAATTGTGACTGAGTGAAACTTCGTAAAAATCCCCATCCGTACAAGTAATGGTATAGGAAGTTCCAACCGAAGCTCCTCCTTTCTTACCATCCTCATCGCAAGCAGCCAAAAATCCTGTGCACAAAATCGCTGCAAACATTACAGCGATCCATGCAAAACTTTTCCTTGCTTTCATATAAAATGCCTCCTGCTACATTTTTCAATCTTATTATACTATTTCCTCTTCCCATTGTCAAGTGACGACTTTTTTAAAAGAAGACGTTCCGCTCTTTTGCGGCATCAACGCGTATATTTTTATTCAATAAAAATTTATCGATAAAAATTTACTTATTACCCCTCAAACAATTTACTTTTCAAAAAATTTGTACTATAATACAATTGGTTTCAGAAAGAAACCAAATCCAATACAGAAAAATTTCTAAAAGGAGAATTGATTATGGCAAGATTCACTTTACCCAGAGATTTGTACCATGGCAAGGGCGCCCTTGAAAACCTGAAGAACCTGCAAGGCAAACGCGCGATCGTATGCGTGGGCGGCGGATCGATGAAGCGTTTCGGGTTTCTCGACAGAGCGATCGGCTATCTGAAAGAGGCCGGTATGGAAGTCAGCCTCATTGAAGGGATCGAATCGGATCCTTCCGTAGAGACGGTGATGGCGGGTGCCAAAAAGATGGAAGAGTTCCAGCCTGATTGGATCGTGGCGATGGGCGGCGGCTCCCCGATCGACGCGGCGAAGGCGATGTGGATCAAGTATGAATATCCCGAAACCACTTTCGAAGACATGTGCAAAGTGTTCGGACTGCCCAAACTGCGCCAGAAAGCACATTTTTGTGCCATCCCCTCCACCTCCGGTACGGCGACGGAAGTAACGGCATTTTCGGTTATTACCGACTATCAAAAAGGGATCAAATACCCGCTTGCTGACTTCGAGATCACACCCGACGTTGCAATCGTTGATCCTGAACTTGCCGAAACGATGCCCCCGAAGCTTACTGCACACACAGGTATGGATGCCTTGACCCATGCGATCGAAGCATACGTTTCCACCTGCAACTGCAACTATACCGATCCGCTGGCCGTGTATGCCATGGAGCTCATCACAAAGAATCTCGTGGATTCCTTTAACGGGAATATGGCTGCGCGTGACACAGTACACGACGCACAGTGTCTGGCCGGTATGGCGTTCTCGAACGCATTGCTCGGAATTGTACATTCAATGGCTCACAAGACGGGTGCGGCTTTCGCAAACGGGCACATTATTCACGGTGCCGCCAACGCGATGTATCTGCCGAAGGTCATCAAATTCAACGCAAAAGACGCTACGGCGAAAAAACGTTATGCTCAGTTGGCTGACTACTTGCACCTCGGCGGCAAAAGCGACGATGAAAAAGTGGATAAACTCATCGCCCTCATCCGCAAGATGAACGATGACCTGAAGATCCCGCAGTCCATCAAAAACTACGGCAACGGCGGCGTGATCGTGGACGAAAAAGAGCGCATGGTACCCGAAGAGGAATTCCTTGCGAAACTGCACGACATCGCTGTGAACGCTTTGGCAGACGCCTGCACCGGTTCAAATCCCCGTCAGCCTTCCGTCGAGGAGATGGAAAAACT
>CASEFE010000167.1 GCA_949287105.1 uncultured Bacillota bacterium | reverse complement strand
TACATGGTTCAGCTCTGCACTGTGGCCTTTTTCGACGCTCGGTTATCCGGAAAAGACGGATGATTTCAATTATTTTTATCCGACGGATGTCCTTTCGTGCGGATATGATATCATATTTTTCTGGGTTGCCCGTATGATTTTTTCGGGGATCGAGCATACGGGGAAAGTTCCGTTCCGCGACGTGCTTTTGCACGGGATCGTAAGGGACGAACAGGGAAGAAAGATGTCGAAGTCATTGGGCAACGGTATCGATCCTTTGGAAGTGATCGAAGAATACGGCGCGGATTCGCTTCGTTTTTCGTTGATCACGGGGGTTGCGCCCGGCAATGACAGCCGTTACAGCAAGGGCAAAGTCGAGGCTGCGCGTAATTTTATGAATAAGGTATGGAATGCTTCGCGTTTTGTACTGATGAATTGCGAAGGGGCTTCGATTCCGGCATTTGAAACGGTTAAACTTACGGCGGCGGACAAATGGATCGTTTCAAGGTTGGAAAGCTGTATCAAAGAAGTTACGCTCAATATGGGTAAATTTGAGCTTGGCATTGCGGCCGGAACTTTGTATGACTTTTTGTGGAGCGATTTCTGCGACTGGTATATTGAGCTTTGTAAGTCTTCGTTATACAGCGAAGACCAGGAAAAAAAGGAATCTACGCTGTCAGTGTTGTGTTTTGTTTTGGATCAGTCGCTTCGTTTGTTGCATCCGTTTGTTCCTTTTATTACAGAAGAAATCTGGCAAAATATTCCGGGAACGAAGGGAAGCATCATGGTTGCCGAGTTTCCGCGGTACAATCCGAAGCTGGCATATAAAAAGGAAGCGAAGCTGTTTGAAGGGGTGATGGACGTAATCAAGGCGGTGCGAAACATAAAGACGCAGGTGAACTGTCCGCCGTCGCGGAAGGTCAGATTGTATCTTTCGACGCCGAACAAGCGCTTATTTTTATCCAATTCCAATGCCCTGATGAAGCTTGCGGGGGCAAGTGAACTGGTATTTGTGGAAGGCGGCGCCGAGATCGCGGAGAAGACGGTTTCGCAAGTAACGGAAGGTTGTACTGTATTTGTTCCGCTCGGCGAACTGGTCGACCTGGAAAAGGAAAAAGAGCGCCTGACAAAGGAACTGGAAAGAGTGATCGGAGAAATCGGACGTGCGGATGGCAAGTTGCAGAACCGCGGGTTTATCGATAAAGCGCCGAAAGCGCTGGTAGACGCGGAGCGGGCGAAACTTGAAAAATTCATAGAAATGAAAAGTAAGATCGAAAAGCAATTAAAAGAATTGTTCTAAACGATTGTTTGTAGATCTGATAAAACGTAGAATCAGAAACTGCCCGCCTTTTAAGAGGCGGGCAGTTTGGCGGAAAAAGGCGGAGCGCGAAAAAGAAGAACGGCTCACCTTGCGATGAGCCGTTCTCCTAAAACAAATGAGAAAAAATATGGGTAGTGAGTGTGGTCAAAATGAAATAAAAAGCAAAGAATCTGATAGATTCAAACGCTAAATATGAGGATATTATATTCTATTTTGCAAAAAATGTCAAGTTATTTGAAAGTGATTGAAAAATTTCACAGAGGATAAAGGTAAATTTATTATAAAAACCGGGATCGGGGGCTGTTAAACCAAAAAATGGACCATAAAAACAGCCCTAGCAGAACGGAAAGCAGGGAAAAAGGAAGGAACAAAAATGTTTAATATTGTTTTAGTGGAGCCGGAGATCCCGCAGAATACGGGAAATATTGTTCGGACGTGTGCAGCAACGGGGTGCCGTTTGCATCTTGTACGGCCTTTGGGTTTTGAAGTTTCGGATAAGTATCTGAAAAGGGCGGGTTTGGATTATTGGCATTTTGTAGAGATTTTATTTTATGACATTATAGAAGAAGTTTTTTCAAAAAATCCGAACGGAGTGTTTTACTTTTTTTCTACCAAAGCGGCAAAGAATTATGCCGAAGTCAGTTACGGAGCGGAGGATTTTCTTGTATTCGGGAAAGAAACGAAGGGCTTGCCGGAAGAGTTGCTTTCAAAGAATTATGAAAGATGTGTACGGCTTCCGATGATCGGGGACATACGGTCTTTGAATTTGTCCAATTCGGTGGCGATTGCGGTCTATGAAGCGTGGCGGCAAAACGGATTTTGCGGCGGCAGGTCACAGGGAGTATTGAGAGGGAAAAAACTCTGAAAAGTGTAGGGCTGACTGGATATAGTCGGCAAATCGAATACAAAGTCATTGACAAAAGAACAAAAAAAGTATATGATTATAACAGGAAACTGAAATTTCAAAGGAGATATCGAAATGAACAAAAAGTCTGTTACAGATGTCGACGTAAAAGGGAAACGCGTTTTGGTGCGTTGTGATTTCAACGTTCCGATGAAGGACGGAAAAATTACGGATGAAAACCGTATACAAGGTGCTTTGCCCACCATTCAATATTTAATGGGACAGGGGGCGAAGGTCATACTTTGTTCTCACATGGGCAAGCCGCACAATATTTTTGATGCGAAGATCAAGTTGAACAAGAAAGAGAAGAAAGCTGTTGAGGCGATGGCGGAGCAGGACCGTGAAAAAGCTATGGCTGAGTTTATCGAGAAGGCAAAAGGGGACGCGAAAAAGTATACCTTGAAGCCGGTTGCGGACAGGCTTTGTGAACTTCTTGACGGAAAAGTAACTTTCGCGGCGGACGTTATCGGGCCGGATGCAGAGGCAAAAGTGGCGGCTTGCAAAGCGGGAGAGTGCGTATTGCTTGAAAACCTTCGTTTTTATGCGGGAGAAGAGGGCAAAGATCTTGAATTCTGCAAGAAACTTGCTTCGTATTGCGATGTGTATGTCAACGATGCGTTTGGAACGGCGCACCGTTCCCATGCTTCTACGGCGGCGATCGTGGAATACGGCCTTGTAAAGACAGCGGTCTGCGGATTTTTGATCCAGAAGGAACTGGAAGTGATGGCAGACAGCCTGGATCATCCTGTACGTCCGTTTGTGGCGGTACTCGGCGGAGCTAAGGTTGCAGACAAATTGAATGTAATTTCCAATCTTTTGAATAAATGCGATACGCTGATCATCGGCGGAGGAATGGCGTATACATTCTTGAAGGCAAAGGGATACGAGATCGGAAAGTCGTTGGTCGACGATGAAAAGATCGGTTACTGCAAAGATATGATGCAGAAAGCTGCGGATATGGGTAAAACTCTTTTGTTGCCTGTAGATACAGTGATCGCGAAAGAATTCCCGAATCCGATCGATGCAAAGATCGACGTAAAGACGGTAAAAGTAAGCGAGATCCCTGCGGATATGGAAGGTCTTGACATTGGTGAAGAGTCGAGAAAACTGTTTGCGGAAGCGATCAAGGGAGCAAAGACGGTTGTCTGGAACGGACCGATGGGCGTTTTTGAAAATCCCACTTTGGCAGCCGGAACGATCGCGATTGCGCAGGCTATGGCTGATGCGAAGGATGCACCGACCATCATCGGCGGAGGAGACAGTGCGGCGGCTGTACAGCAGCTCGGATTTGCGGATAAGATGACGCATATTTCGACGGGCGGCGGAGCGTCTTTGGAACTGATGGAAGGTAAAGTTCTGCCCGGCATTGCTTGCCTGAACGATAAGTAAGCAAATTTTATTTTCTGAACTATAAGAAAAGATTTTAGACAAACCATTGTAAATCCGTGCGAATGGCGGATAATGAAAGGAGATACAGGAGTATGAGGAAGGCAATCATAGCAGGAAACTGGAAAATGAACAACACTGCGGCGGAAGGAGTGAAGCTTGTTGAAGCGATCAAACCTCTTGTAAAAGATGCGGAATGCGATGTAGTTGTATGTGTGCCGTTTACGGATATACCGGCGGTAGCGCAGGCATTACAGGGAAGCAACATACATCTGGGGGCGCAGAATGTGCATTTTGCGGAAAAAGGTGCCTATACGGGAGAAATTTCCGCGGCAATGCTCAAAGAGTACGGCGTAGAATATGTAATCATTGGTCACAGCGAACGCCGTCAGTATTTCGGAGAGACGGATGAAACGGTAAATAAGCGCATGCACGCGGCGCTCAATGCTGGGCTTACGCCGATCGTTTGTGTAGGCGAAAGCTTGGAGGAACGTGAAACGGGCAAGACGGAAGCGGTGCTCGATGTTCAGATACGGGAAGGCCTGAAAGGGTTGGACGACGTTTCAAAAATAGTGATTGCTTACGAACCGATCTGGGCGATCGGTACAGGCAAGACGGCAACGGCGGAGCAGGCAAATGAAACAATCGGATTTATCCGGAAGACTTGCGGTGAAGTATTTTGTAAAAAATGTGCGGAAAACGTGCGTATTCAATACGGCGGCAGCATGAACGCGAAGAACTGCAAAGAGCTGATGGCGATGCCTGAAATTGATGGCGGCTTGATTGGCGGCGCATCTTTGAAGGCGGAAGACTTCTCGGTGATCGTGCATTATAACAAGTAAATAAACGAAAAAACGGTCGAACCAAAAGGGGTTCGGCCGTTTTTTATTTAAAACTTTATCCTGCTTTTTCTTTCCATCTGCTTCAAGCGCCCGGTTATCCGAACGAAAAATCGTTTTCCTCTTTCCGCCTTTGGTAATTCCGTCAATTTTTGCAATAAAAAAGCGCCTGAATAGACGCGGAAGATAATTTTTATTGTCAATAATAGTTATTATGATTAACAAAATTAAAAGTAACAAAAAGTCTAAATTTTTAGAACCGGCAAAAAATTATTGTTTGCTTTGCGTATAAGCTTTTACCGATTGAATGATAAAAAGCTGTTCTTGATTTGTGAGCTTGCAAAAATCATTATAAAACTGTTGCATGACATTGTTGTCCAAGCAAACACAGTTGTTTACGTTTGCAGATTTTCCGAGAAGATAATCCGTCGTCGTATTGAACATATTGGCGATTTCAACGAGCTGTTCGAAAGTAGGGCGTGAACGTCCGATTTCCCAGCTGCTGACAGTTGACTGTTTAACGCCGAGTTTTTGAGCAAGGTCACATTGAGTCGTGTCGTTTTCTTTACGCAAGATTTTTAATTTTTTAGCAAACATGGTAATATAGAGATTCGATGCTTTGGATTTTAAGGATGTAAAGGCATCTTTAATGCATCGAAGATTGATCGGTTTTTGAAATGCGCGATGAAAGCTGTAAAGAATACTACCCGTTATGCTGTTTGATTTGTTCAAAGTTTACATAAAAGCGCAATAATTTGATTGGTTTCCACATTAGTTTCCGCTTATTATAACATATATATTTGCACTTGTCAAGCACCTTAAAAAGAAAAGCAATTCATGTAAATGCGGGAAGAAAAGAGAGAAAGAATCCCGATCGGATTTGGCGGTAATATTTTTTAAGAAACGGCTTTTGCGAACTTGCCAAAAAAGTGGATTTGCTATATAATATATCGGAAAAAACAATATCGAGGAAGATTTATGAAAAAACCTTATGCGATCATCATTATGGACGGTTATGGGATCAATTCTCAAAAGGAAGGGAATGCGATTGCCCTGGAAGGGAGTCCCAATGTAAAGCGGTACAGCGCAGAATATCCGTCTTCACAGCTGGGCGCGTCGGGAATGAGCGTCGGACTGCCGGACGGACAGATGGGAAATTCAGAGGTAGGCCATCTGAATATCGGAGCGGGCCGCATTGTGTATCAGGAATTGACAAAAATAACGAAAGAAATACAGGACGGCGAATTTTTCAAAAACGAAGCATTGCTTTCGGCGATGAAGAATGCCAAAGAGAACGGCAAACGTCTTCATCTTTGGGGGCTGTGCTCGGACGGAGGCGTACACAGCCATAATACGCATTTGTATGCGCTTTTGGAAATGTGCCGGCGTGAAGGCGTCAAGGATGTATACGTACATTGTTTCATGGACGGACGGGACGTGTCTCCGACATCGGGTGCAGGTTTTGTGCGTGCATTGCAAGAAGAGATGCGCAGGATCGGCGTCGGGAAAGTAGCGTCTGTGTGCGGCAGATACTATGCCATGGACCGCGATAATCGTTGGGAGCGTGTTGTGAAGGCCTATGAGATGCTTACGTTGGGCAACGGTGAACAGGCATCGGATGCGGCAGCGGCAATCGAAGAATCTTATCAAAAGGACGTAACGGACGAATTTATTCTTCCTACCAATATCGTAGAGAACGGAAAGCCTGTGGCTTTGGTAGAAAAGGGCGACAGTATTATATTCTTTAATTTCCGGCCTGACCGTGCGCGCGAGATTACGCGGGCGTTTACCGAGCCGGATTTTGACGGGTTTGAGCGTAAGACGGGATATTTGGCGCCGTGTTATGTGTGCTTTACGCAATACGATGCGACGTTTTCTCATGTGCAGGTTGCATTCAAACCGCAGAGCCTGAAAAACACACTGGGAGAGTATCTTGCCGCATTGGGCAAGAAGCAATTGCGAATTGCCGAGACGGAAAAATATGCGCACGTGACTTTCTTTTTTAACGGTGGAGTGGAGGCGCCCAATGCAAATGAAGAAAGAGTGCTTGTTCCTTCGCCGAAGGTGGCAACGTACGATCTGAAACCGGAGATGAGCGCATACGAGGTGACGGAAAAAGCCATTGAACAGTTATCGACCGGGGAATACGATGTCATGATCCTGAATTTTGCAAATTGTGACATGGTAGGGCATACAGGCGTATTGGAAGCGGCGGAGAAGGCTGTGGAAACGGTAGATGTCTGTGTCGATAAAGTTTTGCAAAAGATATTGGAAATGGGCGGAGGTGCTTTGCTCACGGCAGATCATGGCAATGCGGACAAAATGATCGCCGAAGACGGTTCTCCTTTTACCGCGCATACTACCAATCCTGTGCCGGTGGTGTTGATTTGCGATGAATTGAAAGGCGCTTCTTTACGTTCGGGAGGCATATTGGCGGATCTTGCACCCACACTTTTAGATATGATGGGTATTCCGGTACCGGCAGAAATGTCAGGAAAATCGTTGATAGTTCGTTAAAAGAGCAAGTTTTTGTGTCGGTTGCGCAAAAAACAGAAAAAAATCATCGAAAAACGGTTGAAAATAATTTTTGCTTATGGTATACTATATAAGTATCCGAAAAGAAAGAATGTAAAAAGGACAGGGAGTAAAGCAAATGCCCGACATGATTTCATTTATGAACAGCCTGTGGGTAGTACCTACGGCAGAATTTTATACGACTTACCAGATCGTATGTCTTATATTGTTGGCAGCCATGGCGGTTGGAGCGATTGTCGCGATCATCATCGTGTTGTTTCAGCCGGGTAACTCGACGGGTATTGACGCGTTGGGTGGATCGAGCGAAACCTTTTTCGGCAAGAACAAAGGTCGTTCGCTGGAAAGCAAGATGAAGAGATGGACGGCGATTTCCTTGATCGTGCTCACTGTGTTTTCCATCGTATTCTTTATTTTGCAGATCGAAGCAGTTTGGGGCGGCGGCGCATAAACGAAAAAAATGGCAGAGCGGTTGTTCGGTAAGAATGACCGCTTTTTTTGTTTTTTGCACAGATTAAAGGGTGGAGAGGAAAATGGCAGCGATTACAAAGATCAGAGAAGAATTTCAAACGGGATTATTTGATTTCAAAAAGAGCGGAGATATTTGTCGGCTTTTGGGTGTTTCCTCGCGCAATGAGCGGGAAGCGGTGTTGCGTATTTTGCAGGACATGGAGCATGGGGGAGAAATTGTGCGCGATGAGCGCGGAAGATATGTTTCGCCGAATCGTTTAGGGCTGGTCAAGGGAAAGATACAAGGAAACGAGCGTGGATTTGCCTTTCTTTTGAGGGAAGGAGAAGACGACTTGTTTCTTTCGCCGCGCGCGTTGCACGGCGCATTGCATGGTGACACGATATATGCAAAGATCGTCAAAGGTGATCGCGGTGAGGAAG
Organism: uncultured Bacillota bacterium; assembly: GCA_949287105.1. Classification (GTDB taxonomy): domain Bacteria; phylum Bacillota; class Clostridia; order Christensenellales; family Borkfalkiaceae; genus Borkfalkia. Next base: position 12,807 of record CASEFE010000167.1, on the reverse strand, counting down.
GGGAAGTCTATTCGATTGTCAGCCGCGGGATGACGCGGCTGGTAGGCACTTATTTTCGGGATCGGAAAGGTGGCACGGTGGAACCGGATGAAAGGCGATTTGGCGAAGAAATCCGCGTAGTGGGCGGCTTTCGTGCCGTACCCGGAGAGAAAGTTGTTGTCAAAATAGTATCTTATCCGGAAGGCAGACGTCCTGAAGGCGAAATTGTTGAAGTGCTGGGAAGAAGCGGGGAATTGGAAACGGAAGAAGATGCGATCATCGCTTCGGCGGGGCTTTTTACGGAATTTTCGCAGAAGGTGCAGGCCGAAGCGGAAAAAGTTTCCCGTCAGCCGATCACGGCGGACGGGCGTACAGACTTCCGAAAAGAATTGATTGTTACGATCGACGGAGACGATTCCCGTGATTTTGATGATGCGGTAACAGTATGTACGGAGGGGGATTTTTGGAAGTTAGGCGTGCATATTGCGGATGTTTCGCATTATGTGAAGCGGAACGGCCCGCTCGATAAGGAAGCTTATCAGCGCGGAACGAGCGTATATTTCCCGGACCGTGTTTTACCGATGTTGCCGGAAGAGCTTTCGAACGGCATTTGCTCATTGAACGAGGGGGAAGACCGTTATGTGCTTTCGTGTCTGATGAAAGTGGATCAAAAGGGAAATGTGGTCGATTCGCAGGTCGTGAACGGGATCATGCGTTCGGCGCATCGGATGACGTATTCCAAGGTAACGGCGATACTGGAAGGCGACGCTCAATTGCGCAAGGAATATGCGGATGTAGTGCCGATGCTGGAAGAGATGGAACGTTTGGCGCGCGTGTTGATCCGAAAACGGGACAAGCGCGGGAGTATTGACCTGGATGTACGCGAGGCAAAGATCACCTACCAAGACGGCGTGATCGAGGTATGCGAAAACGAGCGGATGATATCCCATCGGATCATCGAAGAGTTTATGATATTGGCAAACGAAACGGTGGCGGAAATTGTGGCAGCGTACGAACTTCCCTTTTTATACAGGGTTCACGAGAAGCCTTCGGAGGAAAAAGCGAAGGGCTTTTTGAAGTATCTGAAAGAGCTGGGACTAACGCCGAAATTTCGTGCGGTGAACGTGCGGCCGGGTGAATACGGTCAGGTTTTGGATTCACTGAAAGGGAACGATTTGTATCATGTCGTCAATCGGGTAATGTTGCGGTCGATGTCGAAAGCGCGATACAGTTTTGAAAACCTGGGGCATTTCGGATTGGCGTCGGAATGCTATTGTCATTTTACTTCTCCGATCCGGCGGTATCCGGATTTGGTTGTTCATCGTATATTGAAATGTGTGATCGGCGGACGGGCTGAAGAAGCGGAAACATTTTCATCGTTCGTGCAGAATGCTTCTATATCCTGTTCGGCGAGTGAGCGGAAGGCGGACGAAGCGGAAAGAGCGGTCGATGAATTGTATGAAGTATTTTATATGATGGATCATATCGGAGAAGAAATGGAAGGAACGGTTTCGGGCGTTACTGCATTTGCCGTGTTCGTCGAATTAAAAAATACGATCGAAGGGCGCATCGGATTTGAGGATCTGCCAGCGGATGAATATGTATTTATCGAAGAACGGTTTTTGTTGCAGGGAAAGCGCCATTCTTTCAAGATCGGGGACAAACTGAAAGTCAAAGTGGCAGGGTGTGACGTGGGGCAGCGCCGTGTGATGTTTGTGCCGATTGAGGAAAAATAATAGAAATGCTGTTGTTTTTTTGCAAAGTATGCTATAATAGGAGAAGAGACTATGGAGTATTCCTTGCAACAGTGGGATAAATCATGGATCCCGTCGCTTGCACGCAATGCAAACGATGAAAGGATAGCCCGATATCTCGGGGATGCGTTCCCCATCCCGTATACGGAAGAGGCGGCAAAGCGATATGTGGATGCGGTATTGAACTCGCCGAATGATATACACCGTGCGATCGTGGCGGACAATGAGGCGATAGGATGTATCAGTCTGATCAGAGGGCAAAGCATCGAGAGGTATAGTGCCGAACTTGGGTATTGGCTGACGCCTCGGTTTTGGGGGAAAGGGATCATGGCGCAGGCAATCGAAAAGATTTGCTCCATAGCGTATTCACAGACGGAGCTCGTGCGGATTCAGGCTAAAGTAATTTCCTGTAACGCGGCTTCGATACGTACGCTTGAAAAGAGCGGCTTTACGCGAGAAGGTGTTTTACAACGGGCAGCCTGTAAGGGCGGAGTGTTTTACGACCTTGTGTTGTATGCGAAATTAAAATGAATGCGGTAAGAAGGTTTAAAAGCGGAAAGGGGATAATTTTTTTATGAAAATAGTGGCAGTGAATAAATCCGCGGCCTTTGAATATTTTATCGAAGAAAAATATGAGGCAGGCATTGTTCTGGAAGGCAGCGAAGTAAAATCTTTACGCAAGAGCAACTGCAGTCTGAGCGACAGTTTTTGTTTTGTAAGAAAGGGTGAAGTAACGCTGAAAAATATGCACATTGCGGTTTATGATAAAAGCGGAGCTTTCAACACGCGCGACGCGCGTCGGGATCGGAAACTGCTTTTGCATAAATCAGAAATATCCAAAATCGTGGGAAAAGTCAACGAAAAGGGATATACTCTGGTGCCGTTAAAGGTATATTTTTCAGGATCACTGGTCAAAGTGGAAGTAGCGCTTTGCCGCGGCAAGCATACTTACGATAAAAAACAGGCATTAAAAGAAAAAGACCTTCGGAGAGAGGCGGACAGGCGCATCAAAGAAGCGATTTAAAAAGTCTGAAAAAAGGAAAGAAAATTATTGACAGGAGTAAGATAGCATGAGTTACAAAAAAGATACCATATGTGTACAGGGCGGATATCGCCCGGGTTCGGGCGAAAGCCGTATCCCGCCGATCGTACAGAGTACGACATTTTTTTATGATACGACCCAAGGCATGGCAGATTTATTTGATCTGAAAGCGGACGGTTATTTTTATACGCGGCTGGCAAATCCTACGGTTGCGGCTTTCGAAGGGAAGGTAGCGGAACTGGAAGGCGGCGTTGCGGGGATCGGGTGCGCATCGGGCATGTCGGCGATTCTTCTGACGATGATGACAATATGCGGAAGCGGGGACAATGTCGTTTCATCTTCGGCGATTTACGGCGGATCTTTCAATCTTTTTTCCGTTACGTTGCCGAAGTTTGGTATCGAGACGCGCTTTTTTGATCCGGATGCGTCGGCGGAAGAGATCGAGTCGCTGATCGATGACAAAACGAAAGTAATTTTTACGGAGACGATTGCAAACCCCTCGATCAAAGTTCTGGATTTTGAAAAAATTGCGAAGATCAGCAAAAAATACGGCGTTTTGTTTGCGGTAGACAACACATTGGCGACGCCCATTTTATGCCGTCCGATCGAATGGGGGGCGAATCTTGTCATTCATTCATCTTCGAAATATCTTGACGGGCATGCGGCGGCGCTGGGCGGCGTGATCGTAGACGGCGGAAATTTCAATTTCAAAGGAAACGCGCGCTATCGTACCTTTAATGAGCCGGATGAAAGTTACCATGGTTTGGTGTATGCCGATTTGCCGAGTGCACAGTTTGCAACCAAATGCAGGGCGCAGATGATGCGGGATACAGGAGCGATCATGAGTCCGCAGAATGCTTTTTTGAGTTGGCTTGGCTCTGATACGTTGGCGTTGCGGATGGAGCGTCATTCATCGAACGCGAATAAAGTGGCTGCTTATCTTGCTTCGCATCCGAAAATCGACTGGGTATTGCATCCTTCTTTGCCGGAAAATCGGTATCACGCACTTGCGGCGAAATATATGCCGAACGGGTGTGGCGGAATGCTGAGCTTTGGAATCAAAGGAGACGTAAGCCAAGCGGCGAAATTTATGGAAGCTTTGAAACTGGTAACGCAGGAAACGCATGTGGCGGATGCAAGGAGCTGTGTATTGCACCCCGCATCAACGACGCATCGTCAGTTATCGAAAGAGGAACTTACGGAAGCGGGAGTACCGGAAAACCTTGTGCGGCTGTCTGTGGGTATTGAAAATCCGGACGATATTATTGCCGACCTTGCGCAGGCGCTTGAAAAGATTTGAGCGAAGCGTTTCAATCATTTGAGCGCAGAATAATCTGACATTTTACGAAAGGAGGGCGGTTCATGCCGATCGTTATACCCAAAGACATTCCGGCTTTTTCGGCATTGCAGGAAGAGAATATATTTGTGATGAACGGGGAGAGAGCTTTTACGCAGGACATACGTCCTCTGGAAATCGCGATACTCAACCTGATGCCGACCAAAGTAGAAACGGAAACGCAATTCATGCGCCTCTTGTCCAATTCGCCTTTGCAAGTAAACATCACGCTTGTTTATACAAAGTCTTATAAGAGTAAAAACACGGCAGCGTCGCATTTGGATCGGTTTTATAAAAATTTTGACGATATCAAGGACAAGCATTTTGACGGAATGATCATTACCGGCGCACCGGTTGAGACGTTGGAATTTGAGGAAGTGAAATATTGGGAAGAGCTGAAAAAGCTGTTCGATTATGCAGATCGGAAAGTGACGAGTACAATTTATATCTGCTGGGGTGCGCAGGCTGCTCTGTATTATTATTACGGCATCAATAAGAGGCTTTTGCCGGAAAAACTATTCGGCGTGTTCCCGCATAAAAAATTTCTTGAACAGCATGATCCGCTTTTGAAGGGCATTGATGACGTATTCAATATGCCTCATTCGCGTCATACTACGATCGATGAAGCGGATGTCGACAAAGTAAGCGAACTTGTCAGGCTCAGTCATTCGGATTATACGGGATTGTCGATTGCGAAGTCGCGGGATAATAAAAAGATATTTTTGACGGGACATATGGAATATGATCGGTATACCCTGAAAAAAGAATATGAGCGCGATCTGGCAAAGGGATTGCCGATCAAGCCCCCTTTTCATTATTTCACGGATGACAGCTGTACCGAGGTCGACGTAACGTGGACGAGTGCGGCCAATCTTTTTTATACGAATTGGCTCAATTATTATGTCTATCAGGTTACGCCTTATCGGTTTTAAGAAATTTTTTAAAGAAGTTTTTCGATTGGAGATCGGAATATATTTATAAAATTTCAATTTTTCGAAGTGTATGGAAAAACGATATAAAAACTTCTTTTAAGAGAAGGAAAAATTGTTAGTATAAAAAGCGGAGTACAGAAATCTGTGCTCCGCTTTTTATGAATGATTATGGTTTATGGGTTTCAGAAGGCTGGGTAAATTCTTTTTCGGCATCCGTTTGATCGGCGGCATATTTTTCGGGGTCGGTCGGGATAGGGGGAATCGATTGATCTTTTTTGAATGTCGAGGGATGCTCAGGCGAAAGGAGTGTTTTCTTCCGTGCTTTATAAGCGAGAGAAAAGCATAGAACGGCAAGGATAGGAAAAATCACGCAAAAAAGAATGCCGGCTTTCATGCCCAGTTGTTCGACGGACATTCCGAGGTTTTCAGCAAAGGAAACGGCACCGGGATTTGCGATCACGGCATCTGCAATGATTCCGGTCAATTGCGGTCCGATCGAGCCTCCGAGGTCACCGCCGGCGGCCATCAGAGCAAAAACGGCGATGTTGGCTTTCGGAAAATGATCGGAAACGACGATAAGGCTACCCGGCCAGAGCATAGATGTGCACAAGCCGGTCAGAGCGCAGGCAATAAGTCCGAGAATGGGCAGAGGAGAAAGTGCAGCCGTCAGGTAACACACGACTGCGCCGACGGAGCCGCCAATGAGTATGAGATAAATTTTTTTTCCGATTGCACCGTATAACGATCTGCCGATCCCGAGCATGAGTGCGAACATGGCAGTGCCGAAGATATCTCCCCAAAGTTTGGGAATCTGCAATGCTTGTTCTATGTAACCGGAGCTCCACTGTGTCATAGTGCACTCACTTGCTCCGCCGAAGAAAATACAGAGGATACATAAAATGAGAGTTTTGTTGCCGAAAAGGCAGAACGCTCCCGATGATTTTTGGGGAGTATCGATGGAAGGGATTTTTGCAAAAGCAAATAAAAAAGTAGAAAGGATCGGGATACTTGTCCAACCGAATACAAGCCAAAACCAGTTTTGTTTACCGATGAAATTTAAAACGACGGAACTTAAAATGACTACTACGACGACGCCCCAGGCGTAAACGGAATGCAATTTACTCATTTCGTGTTCTGTATTTTCGGGATAGATTGCAGCAATGATGGGGCTTATGAGAACTTCGGAAAGTCCGCTTGATGCGGCAAAGACGATGGTTCCGAACACAATTCCGAAGTATGCAGCATTAGGGAACGCAATGGGAATCACGGCGTACAGTAACAATCCTATCGTGGTTAATACAGGCATGATTTTTACGGTCTTGGAAATATTGAAACGGTGCGAATAAAAGGAAAAAACAAGATCGATAAGAAGCTGTGTACAGAAATTGACGAGTACCAATAAACCGAGCAGACCATAAGAAATTCCATAGATTTCCTGAAAAGAGGAAAACAGCAGAGGAGAAATGATCCCGATGACGGACATGGATAAATTGGCGGTATAAGCGGCAAATTTGGTGGTTTTGAAACTAGACATAAATATCACGATCCGAAACAAAAATATATAAAAAATTATAGCATAAATGATGGAGAAAGCAAGCAAAACAAGGAAGGTTTGAGAGAAATTTGTGAAAAGTTAAAAAGATATAAGATCAGAAATACAGGTTTTATTTTATGCGATCACTGGTAATTTTGCAGGAAAAAATCTGAAGAACCATTGACAATGGAGGGCATGTGTGATACATTTATTATATAACAAAATCAGCTTTTGTTAAATTTATCCGATCAAAAAATTCTTTTTAATTTACAGACAGGAGGTATAAAGTAAATGATTTGGATTATAGTACTTTCCGTAATTCTTTTTGCGGAAATTTTGGCTGCAATACTTCGCGGTGCTTGTCGGCGAAGCAGAAAAGAGGAGAAAAAGGACATTCAGCGTGTTGATAAAACTTCGGATATAGCGGCAGATCCGGGCGTCCGGGACGGGCTGGCTAAATCAAAGCAAAATTCCAAAGATACAAAAATGCGGGCATTTGCTCCTTTGTTTTTGATTCCTATGATAATACCGACGGCAGAGCAATTCATGATTATTTATGGGCTGGTTGCTGCGGTTGTCGTGATGGCAATAGTAGACATCATTGTTTTTGTGAAAACAGGAAAGAAAAAAGCCAAGAAGGAGATTATTTTATCAGCGAAGGGACAAGATGAAAAAGAAAAGGCAATCATCTCGGCGGAAAGGGCGGAGGATGAGCTATCGGAGCCCGAAACAAATGATTTGGACTTGATGAAAGATGTTGAAGATGTGGCGGCGGAAGAATCGGCTGAGATAATTGCAATAGATGAAGAATCGGAGAAATCAGACGAGGAAGAGATTCTTGCGGAGGAAGAGGAAGAAGAAAACTTTGAAGAAGAGAATTTTGAAGAAGAGGACGACGAAGAGGAGGTAGAAGTATCTTCGGAAGAGCCGGAAGCAGGAGTGGAGCGAAAGAAAATATATATTCGTTACAAGTACAGTTTTCAGGCAAAATTGATACAAGCACCGCAGGAAATTCAGGCGCGGTATGGCGCGTTTATGGATGAGGTCCGCGCGTATCCGAAGGTCAAACATACTTTAAGCTGGAAACAAGTCCGAATTTATTCAGGCAGAAATACGCTTGCTGCAATATTGTTCAAGGGCAGGAAAATTTGTGTGGCATATGCATTGGATCCTGTGGAAATGCTTGGCTCAAAATATAACGGAGTAGATTTATCGGAGGTCAAGCGTTTTGCAAAAACGCCGTACTTATTGAAGGTTACAAGTCCCCGCCGTGCAAAATATGCGGTGGAGCTATTGGATATGGTGGCACAAAAATTTGATTTGAAAAAAGAAAGTGTTACCAATACGATTTTTTCTTTGCCGTATCAGACGACGGAAGAGCTTGTAGCGGAAGGGCTTGTGAAAGTTTTATCGAGCGGAGAAGCTTCGAAAAACGATTTGGTTGTAAAAGCGGATATAGCTTCGTTGATACGACAAAAGATCACATTGTCCGAAGCGAGCGCAGCGATGAGTGATGAAATAGCGGCGGAAAATATAGAGGTATTGGAATCAGAAAAGAAGAGCGTTTTAGGGATCAAAGCCGCGGCGCGTGTGCAGAAGGCGATCATCAATATCGATACGTTGGCACAGAATTTTGAAAACGACGATTTGGTCACTTTGGAAATTTTGAAGGAAAAAAGTCTGGTGCCTGCACGTGCCGGATCTTTGAAGGTGCTTGCGCGCGGAATTTTGGATAAGTCTCTTACGGTGGAAGCAAATGATTTTTCGATGGACGCGGTAAAAATGATATTGCTTACAGGCGGACGTCCCGTCAAAATCAATTAAACTTTGAAAACAGGGCAATTTTCAGGTAATTAAAGGAAAGGCACAAAAGCTTTTGCATCCGAAAGCTTTTGTGCCTTATAATTTTTTTTATCACGCCATGCAAAGTTGCCAAGAGTAAAACCGGTTTCTGTTTCGACCTGCTAATAAAAGTAAAAGCCATTTTGAATATAGAAATTGTTGATTATAGGAAGTAGATAAGGTATCAGGTCAAAATGATTTGGTTTTATCGGATCTTTGAAGGCAATAATCTTTCAAAGGTGGAATAAAAAATCGCTTGATTGTTTTTTTATAGATTATTTTTTAAAAAGGTATTGACAAATTTGCTGAACAGAGTTATTATAATGGTAGATATATAACGATGATTATATAAAGGAGAAATGCATGCCACCGAGGGCGAAAGTAACAAAAGAACAGATAATAGATGCGGCATCAGCGATTGTACGGGAGAAGGGGCTTACGGGGTTAACGGCGAAGTCTTTGGCGGCAAAGCTTCGGTGTTCGACGCAGCCTATATTTTGGCTTTTTGAAGGAATGGACGAAGTTAAAAAGGCAGTCAGTGAGCGGGCGCTTGTGAAGTTTGATGAATATTTACGGGTAAAAGTGCCGGATGTAACAACGTATAAGGCAATCGGGTTGAATTATATACGATTTGCGACGGAAGAAACGGAATTTTTCAAACTTTTATTTATGAGCGAGAAGAGGGATCTTGATATTTTGAAAGGACATTCCGTGATGCCATATGTTTTGAAGATACTGGAAGATGACGAAAAAATAAAGGGAATACAGGCACAAGATATATACGAAGAGATGTGGTTGTTTTCACACGGAATCGCAACAATGATCGCGACAGGCACGGCGAGATTTTCGCAGGAACGGATACAAGAGATGCTTACGGCAGTCTATCGCGGGCTGACAAAAAATTTGGAAGAAAAAGGAGGCAAAAATGAAGAAGTATGATGCGGTTGTGATCGGCGCCGGAAACGGTGGTTTGGTTGCAGCAATTCGTCTTTTGCAAGGCGGAGCAAAGGTATTGTTGGTAGAGAAACACAATCTGCCCGGAGGATTTGCAACGAGTTTTCGTCGCGGCAGATTTGAGTTTGAGGCTTCATTGCATGAGCTGAACGATTTCGGAACCAAAGACAATGCGGGGGATGTAAGAGAGCTGTTTGATTCGCTCGGAGTTACGGATAAGATTGCATGGATGCAAATTCCGGAAGCATACCGTGTCATTGTCCGTTCGGAAAATTTAGATGCGACGATGCCGTTTGGTGTAGAAGAATTTATTGCAAAGATGGAGTCATATGTACCCGGCAGCAAAGAATCGGTGCGAAAGTTTTTTGATCTGGCGGAAGAGGTTCGCCTTGCGCAGGCATACAGTTCTTCCGTGAACGGGAAAACCGATTCGAAGGTGATGGTGAGCCAGTACGGAAACTTTGTTCGGAGCGGGTCATATTCGGTCAATGAAGTATTGCGTACCTTGAAGATGCCGCAGAAAGCCATTGATATACTGAGTGCATACTGGTGTTATCTGGGTGCGCATTTGGAAGATATGAGCTTTGTGCATTATGCTTCGATGGTAAATCGCTATATTCGTCGTGGGGCAAGCATGCCGAAAATGCGTTCGCATGAGATATCGCTGGCTCTTGTTTCGCGGATATTGGAGTTGGGCGGAGATGTTCTGTTCAATACGGAAGCAACAAAAATTTTGCAGGATGAGAAGGACGGCGGGGTGAGCGGTGTCCTTTTGGATGACGGAACGCAAATTTCTGCGCGGCATGTCGTAGCGAATTGTGCGCCGCATCTTGTATATGGAAAGATGATGGCGCGTGTGCCGGAAAATGTGATTCGGGCGACCAACGCTCGGAAATTTGCCGGCAGAGGCTTTACAATGTTTTTAGGCTTGAATCGCACGGCGGACGAGTTGGGTATTGAAAACCATAATTATTTCATTTATGATACGAGCGATTCTGTCAAGCAGTACGAAAATATGCGCACGATCAAAGATAACAGCGTACAGGCTACCGTATGTTTGAATCGTGCAGATCCGGATTGTTCGCCCAAAGGGACATGTATGATGTATTTTACAACCTTGTATATGTCCGATGATTGGGGAAATGTCAAGGCACAGGATTATTTCAAAACGAAAGATTATGTTGCCAATAAGATGATCGAACGGTTTGAGAGGGATACCGGAGCAAAGATCAAGGACAGCATTGAGGAAATTTCTGTTGCAACGCCGATGACGTATGCGCGTTATTGCGGACATCCGGAAGGAGTAATTTACGGATACGAATCGCAGTATTGGGATGGGTTAATGCCGCGGTTGTTGATGATGGGAGAAGATTATACAATACGCGGTTTGCGTTTTGCAGGCGGATATTCCATGCGTTTATCCGGATATTCCAGTGCCTATTTTTCCGGTGATATTTCGGGCAGGCAGACGGTTGGCGATATAAAAAGGGAGGGTTAAGCTATGGCATACAAATTCAAAAAACAGATTTTTGGTTTTATGGATTTACTTCGATTCAAAAAATTGGTACCGAATCGACGTGAAAAACTTGCCGCAGGATCGGCAAAGTCATTGCCGGTGACCTATCGGGTGAACGAAACGGCTAAAATCCTGCATCCGGGTTTTCAGAGAGCAAAACTTGTTGAAGTAATATTGAACACTTCGGATACGAAAACCTACATTTTTGCATGTGAGCGTCCGTTTTATTTTCGGGCAGGGCAGTATCTCACGCTCGGTTGCAAAGTAGGGAACAGTTATGTCAGCCGTCCGTATGCCATTTCATCCGCGCCGAAAGCTGCATTGGAGAGAAAAGTGGCGTTGACGGTCAAAAAGTGCGGATTTTTCAGCGGATATTTGTTCGATCATGCAAAAACAGGCGATGAGTTTACGATCGGAGATCCTTCCGGAGAATTTTGTTTTGAACCTTTAAAAGACAGTAAAAATGTTTTAGCTCTTGCGGGGGGAAGCGGGATTACTCCTTTTTACAGTATGGCGCAGTCGATTGCCGACGGTACGTCTGATTTTTCGCTTACGATTTTATACGGCGCAAAAACCGAAGAAGATCTGATTTTTAAAGCGGAATTGGATGCGCTTGTATCGGATAAAATCAAAGTGGTGTACGTTTTGAGCAATGAAGAAAAAGAAGGGTATGAACACGGCTTTATCGGAGAAGAGCTGATTCGAAAATATACCTCTGGGGATTTTACGGTGATGATGTGCGGTCCGCAGGCGATGTATGCATTTGCGGATAAAGAATTAAAGGCGTTCAATTTACCCCTTCGCCGCATTAAAAAAGAGGCAAATTGCGTAGGTGTACGGGATGTGTAAGAGAGACATTATTCCCTGAAAGTGCATATGGGGTTTGAGGAATATTCGATCGACGCATCTTCGACGGAAACGCTTTTGACGGCAATGGAACGAGCCGGGCTCAATGCGCCTTCCAAATGCAGAGCGGGCGGATGCGGTTTTTGCCATAGCCGCTTGGTATCCGGAAAATATTCGATTGCAGGGGCGGATAAACGCCGTTTGGCGGATTTGAAATTCGGCTACATTCATCCTTGCTGCACGTATCCCGATTCGGATATGGAAATTGTAGTTCCGAAAGCATAATTGAATATATATTACAAGAAAAAAGTAGAAATAAATAAGCCCGCAGGTTATTTAAGCCTGAGGGCTATTTCTTTATAGGAAGATTATAAGCTTCAGCGTTTTTTATTTGCTAATAGACAAAGTTTATTGAAAAGCTGTGTCTTATAAAAATATTGAATATTAAAAAATAAATTTTTCATACTCTTCCTGTCAGTTAAAATTTGCTTTATTTTTTTAACATGCTATAAAATTTATTTCAAGTGTATCCGATAACAATTAAATTCACTATAAATTTTGTCTGTAAACGGTCAAAAAATTGAAAAAATTAATAAATTCAAGTTCCATGACACTTTTATAAAAGGGATCGATAAAGTTCAGGAAAAAACACATAAAAATTTGGGGTATAAAAAACCTAAATCAAACATTTTTTCAGGTGTTTAACTCAGGTCCAATTGGTAGATAGTATAAGCCCTCAATCGAACGCCATGTACGGGTTCAATTGAGGGCTTATTTGGTGGAGTAGGCGAGAGTTGAACTCGCGTCTTACCGGATTGCCGAAAAACTTTCTACACGCTTATGCCGCAGTTAACTTAAAACAGATCCCTATACGACCGAAGGAATCAATTCGCAGAAGTCTAAAAACCGCTGCTTTGCCGACTTCACTTCAAAGCAGCCGTACCCCGCCTCATTGACGCCTGCATCCTCCCGACGGGAAAGAGGAGCAGACGAACTGCTTAACTGTTAATTAGGCAGCCAACGCTACAGGAGCGTTGTAGTTTGCATTGTTATCTGCATTTAAATTTAAGCC
>CASEFE010000166.1 GCA_949287105.1 uncultured Bacillota bacterium | reverse complement strand
GCGTCGAACAATCTTCATCCATGTCGATGCATTCATTTCCTGCAAGTCGCTATAAATATGTTCATTGTAATTCGAGCGATTGTAATTCTGTATAATTTTTTCGCCCATGATCGATTCAATGATAAATGCCGAACGATTTGCTGCCTGCGCTCGCGAAACACGGAAAAGCTTTCGAATGGCTTTTCGGATCAACAAAACTCCAACCGTCAAAGGAATGATCGCAGAATAAACCACTAAAGTCAAAAACGGGCTCTGCACTAACATAAACACCGTTACGACTACGATCTTAACAATGTTCAAAATAAAGTTCATCATATAGTTGATGAAGAAATCCGCGAGTTCTCCGATATAATCCGTGACGCGAACTACAATTTTTCCTGCCGGTCGATTATCAAAATAATCAAAAGGCAAGGTTTGAAGTTTATAAAATATATCCCGACGTATACTGGCTATAATTCCATGTCCCATTCTGCCTAAACTGCGCTGTTGAAAATAAGAAATTAAAATTTCCGCCAGACCGCATAATATAAATCCGCCCAAAAGCGTATAAAACAGTCGATAATCTTCGTTCGGAATAACATTATTGATAATATATTTTAACAGTAACGGCGTTATTACAGAAGAAACAACCGCCACCAGCATGATCACCAACACAAAAATAAAGAGTTTTTTGTGCGGCAACGCATACCGCATAAGTCTCTTTAAATTTTTAATATCGATTTTATCTTTTTCAACTTGTTCGTCCTGATAATATGTATTCCTCTGCGTCATTGTTCTTCCTCCTCTGTCGCCGCTATAGCGGCTTCGGAGATATCCCCCTCTTCGCTTGTATCCGCCGTCTGCATATGCCAAATTTGCGCGAATGTACCGTTTCTTTCAAGCAATTCGTCGAACGTTCCGCGTTCAATGATTTCGCCGTCTTGCATATACAGAATCTCGTCGCAATCTGCTACGCTCGAAACACGATGCGCTGCAATCAGGATCGTCCGATTTGGATAGTTTGTTTTTATGCTTTCCATCAATTTCTTTTCCGTGGTCATATCCAACGCACTTGAAGCATCGTCCAATACCAAGATCGGTGCATTTTTCAGCAAAGCCCGCGCAATCGATATACGTTGTTTCTGTCCACCGGAAAGCCCTAAACCTTTTTCGCCTATGATCGTATTATAACCCTGCGGCAGATTTCGTATAAAACGCCCCGCCTGTGCCAGTTCTGCCACACGCATGACAGTCTCTTTATCAATCTCCGGCGAATAAAAAGCTATATTCGCATCAACCGTATCCGAAAACAAAAATACATCCTGGAACACATATGCAAATTTGTTTCGAAGATCGTCCAGTTCGATATCCCGAACATCTTCCCCGTTGATCTCTATACTTCCGCTCGTGACATCGTAAATCCGCACCAACGACTTCAATAGAACGCTTTTTCCGGAACCCGTGCCCCCCATGATACCGATCTTCTTCCCAAAAGGAATATCTAAATTTACGTGTTTGAGTAACATCTTGCCGTCTTCGGCAACGCAAACGTCTTTCATTACAATATTCGGAAGGTCATGAATTTTATCCGGATTTTGCGATTCGGGAATTTTTGTCTTTTTCTCTAAAAATTCCATAATTCTGGATCCGGACACTATTCCATATTGCAAAGTATAAATGGAGCTGCTGATTTGCGTCAGATAGTCCATGATCCGTTGCACATACGTTACACACGCGGTCATGATTCCAACCGATAATCCGCCCCCAAATGCCATGATCGTTCCGATCGCAACCGTCGCAATATAAGCAACTTGCCGAAGCGTATTAAATATCAATCCGTATTTCGCAGATACGTCCACCTGATGAAAATAAGCCGCTTTTAAATTTGCATTGATGGAGTCAAATTTATTTTCTTCAATGTCTTCATTCGCAAAAGATCGGACAAGCCGTACCGCATTGATATTTTCTTGTACGCAAAGATTTAATTCTGCGTTACGCTGACGTATTTCTTGGGAAACATCGCGTGCCGCACGCGTATAGTTCACAAGCGTAATCAAAAGAGCCGGAGCCACTACAGCCGGTAAAATCAACATATACGCGCTGCTCATCGCCAACAACACACAGGCGATAATCAATACATAAAAGCCGTCTAATAATGTCAACAATGTTCGGCTGTACATTTCTTTGTACGTGACGACATCCGATGACAATGTAGCCATCAGCTCTCCCGTATTGTATGCCGCAACGGTCGAACTGTCAAGATCGACCAGTTTCTTGTAGGTTGCGCGCCTGAGTTCATTTTCCATCTGTAGCCCGTTCCACTGAAACAGTACATTCCGTACAAAAATAACTGCTTCACGCACCAGGACAAGGCCAGCAAATATACCAGCCAAAACAGCAAAAAATTTCCAGGTCGCAGGTTCACCAAATTTCAGCAAAAATGAAAAAACGCCACCGCTATCAAATGTCCCGTCGAAATTCAAAATGTAATCGACGAACATTGCGCTCAATAACGGCAGCACTAAATCAATCGCGAGACCGATGAAACCAATTAGCTGACATATAACTGCCAGCGGGACGTGTTTTTTCCAATAACGAAAGCCATATAAAAACGCGCTCATATTTACCGTTCTCACTGCAATCTTTTTTCTTGTATGTAATTATAAAGGAAATAAAATATTTGTCAATGGTTTTCCACGGAATTTTCTTAAAAATTTTTCAATAAAATTGTTGCAAAAAATTTCATTATCGTTTACAATAGTATAGCTGTGCTAGGTGGGGAGTTAGCGGTGCCCTGTATCTGCAATCCGCTATAGCAGAACCGAATGCCTCCCCCGGATCTGTACGTGGAAGGCCGCGCTCCGCAAGGAATG
>CASEFE010000165.1 GCA_949287105.1 uncultured Bacillota bacterium | reverse complement strand
TTTGTTTGAACAAAATCTTATTGAGTGTTGCACTTAGTTTGACAATTCATCAAAATTTATATTCATGGAACAATCATTTTTATGTTTTTTGATTTAGTGTGTAAGTTTTTCTATATCCGATTTGCGGCACATAACGATGAGTCGTTCGTTGCTGTTGAAAACGTGATCGGCGTCGGGCAGGGGAACAAGGGTGCCTCCCTGTTTTACGGCAAGAATATTCAGATTGTATTTTGCCCTTACGCCCTTATCGCGTATGGTTTTGCCTTCCCAGGATTTAGGGGTAGGGATTTCATAAATGGCGTATTCGTTTGTAAGCTGGATATAGTCGAAGATGTTATGCGCGCTGAATTTTACGGCAAGGCGTTCAGCCATTTCTTTTTCGGTAAAGACAACTTCGTCGGCGCCGTTGCGGAGCAAAAATTTGGCTTGTATTTCCGTGGCTGCGCGCGATAGCACATATTTGGCACCCGCTTCTTTCAAAAGAGAGGTGATTTCCAAAGAAGACTGGAAGTTTTCTCCCATGGAAACGACACAAAGGTCAAAATTATCTACGCCAAGCCCTTCCAGGACAGAAGTTTTTGAAGCGTCGCCGATCTGTGCACTGGTGACGTAAGGGAGGAGTTCGCTGATTTTTTCTTCGTTGGTATCTACCACCATGACGTGGTTTCCCAATTCCGTAAATTTTTTTGCCATGTAAGTTCCGAATCTTCCCAATCCGATGATCAAAATTGATTTCATGAAAAGCCCCCGATTTTTGTTTTGATATAGATACTGAACATAAAGTGCAGAAAAATTGTTGTGATCAAATTTTATTATGATGCTAAAAAATTCTTTTGATTCAAATGTTTACGATCAACCGATTCTTACTTTTTCCATCGGTAAAATTGCAGCCGGTGCAGAAGGTGTGCGCATTGCGAGCAAGAAGGTGAGACAGCCGCACCGTCCCAAAAACATAAGGATGGCCAGCACGATTTCCGAGCCGACGGAAAGAAATGGCGTCATTCCGAGGGTAAGGCCCACTGTACCGATTGCGGAAAAAACTTCAAAGACAGCATCGGACAAAGTAACATCATATAAAGGATTGTTTTGCTCGAACAAACAGATGAGAATGATGCCGATGACTGCAAACAAGAGGTAAAGAGTCACAAATTGTGCCGCATTTTTTACGTTTTCTTCGTCTATGCGGCGGCCGAAACATTCAACGGTGCGTTTTCCGCGAAGCAAAGAAAAGAGCGATAACGAAAGCGTAGCAAGGGTATTGGTTTTAATACCGCCGGCAGTAGAGCCGGAAGAACCTCCTACGAACATGAGAACAATGGTAATAAAAACGGTTACGGTCCGGATATTTCCGGGGCTCATAGGCAAAACGTTAAAACCTGCGGTACGAGGCGTAACAGCGGTAAAGAAGGTAGAAAGGATCCGTTCTTGCCAGGGCAATCCGCTTTCGGCGATGATCATGATGATCCAAGGAATCACAATGAGAATTCCTGTTGTAATCAACACAAGCTTGGTATGCAGCGTATAATGATGGAAATGCAATTTATTTTCTTTCATATCCTGCCATACGAAAAAGCCGAGGCCTCCCACGATGATCAGAAGCGGAATGACGATGCAGATAAAAGGATCGCCGGAATAGGCAGTGAGCGAACAAAATTCGCCGTATTTGTTGCCGAGAATATCAAATCCCGCATTGCAGAATGCGGAAACGGACAAAAAGACGGAAGTCCAAATGCCTTGGCCCCAACCGAGATCGGGAACGAACCGGAAGCAAAGTACAAAAGCGCCTATAATTTCAAAAAACATTGTGCCGGCAAGGATGGTGGTTGTAAGCCGGACCATTCCGCTGAGATTTGGCGCGTTGACGGATTCCTGCATAAAGGTACGTTCTTTGAGGCCGATTTTTTTTCCGCCGATTTTCCATAAAGTGAAAACGACCGTCATAAAACCAATGCCGCCCATCTGGATCAGGATCAATAGAATGATCTGTCCGAAAGTAGACCAATAAACGGCGGTATCGCGTAAAACGAGTCCGGTCACGCAGGATGCGGAGACGGCAGTAAACAGAGCATCCATGAAAGGAGCACTTTCTCCCGACTGCGTAGAAAAAGGTAGCAAAAGCAAGATAGTGCCAACAATAATAATCGATAGATACCCGAGCACGAGCAAGCGTACGGGGGTCATCCGTATTTTGCGTTGCATGAAACCTCCAAAACAAAAAAGCGGACCAATCGCTCGGGATGATTATAACACTTTTAAGGTGTTTTGTAAAACGTTAACACTGTAAAAAGCCATTTTTTCCGAAAAAAAAGGAATTTGAAGAAAAAAATGACAAGAAAGCGTGTTTTGATTCACCATACTGTCTTTGCAAAAATATAATAAAAGGGGGCGGGAGGTGCCTATGAAGATTCGTTTCGTGACGGAGGGAACGCTGAATAATTATTGGGAGATGGGCGGGCGCACTCCTTGCGACGTACTCGTATTCGGTTTTGAGGGGCTGGGGGAAGTTGACTATGCCCGTGAGCTTGCCGGGGACACGTCCAAACTGGAAGACATGGCGATTTTGAGCCGTGAGCTGAATTGTGTGATCCTGTCGGGATGCATGACCGATTCGTGCGGATTACGCCATAAAAGCGTTGCTGTGGCTGAAAAGGGACGGATACTCGGTGTTGCCGATATGTTGCACACGGGAGAGGCGGAAGATCTGAAAAGCGGCGCACATTTGAAGGTATATGAAACACAGGCGGGGAAAATCGGCGTCTGCGTAGGAGAAGACCTGTATTATCCATCGGTAGCGGAATCGCTTGCGCTTTTTGACGCGGATGTGATTTTGTGTGTGTTCGGGGAAGCGGAAGATTCCATACCGACGCTTATGTTGCGGGCGTGCGCATTTATCTCCGGGGTAGGGATCGGCATGTGTGCGAGCGGAATCGCGCAATTTTCTTCGCCGGAAGGCGAAATTGCGATGCGCTGCGCGAAAAAGGAAAGTGAAATTTATTATTCTCCCGAGCGTGAATACCGCCTTACTACCATTCGGACGCGTGGCCTTACGCACAAAAAAAGAGAAGATTTTTAAGTGTTTCCGAAATTTTTTTGTGTTTACGAAATATCCTTTTCAAACGTACGGAAATATGGTATAATCAAAAAAAAGCAGGAAAGGGAAAGCGGGAATGCCTGAACTGGAAAATGCAAAAAAATTTATCAACAGCTATAACAAAATTGATGCGCAATTGCGGGATCTGTACGGATTTAAGCCGTCGCAGCCGTTTACGGATGTCGTGAGGCGGTGTGCGGAAAAAAATACGGTCGTGCGAAAGTATGAAAACGATCTTGCCGATTATGCGCGGCTGAGAAACGCCATTGTACACCAAAGTACGGACGGAAAAATCATTGCGGTGCCTTGCGACGAAGTGGTGGAAAAAATTCAGCGGATCGAAACCCTGTTATGCACCCCTCCTACGATCGCGGAAACGTTGCGTGAAAAGAAGATCGTGAGTATCGAAGCGGAAATTTCTCTCAAACAGACGGTGCTTTTGATCACGCGGACGGGGTATTCCAATCTTCCCGTGTATCGCGGAAAGCGAATGATCGGGATTGTGAATAACCGTCGGATCATCTGTGCGCTCGGGGCGGTGATCCAGCAGGGGGAAGACGCAGAGCGCTGGCTGTCGGAGACGTCGGTATCGGAAATATTATCAGATGCAGATCTGTTCACATATTACAAATATCTGGGGAAACACAATACATTGCAGGATATACTGCGTGCTTTTGAAGAGAACAAGAAATTGTTGGCGGTAGCCGTATCGGAAAACGGCAGGCCGGGGGAGCGGATCGTAAATTTTGTCACGCCGGCAGATCTGGTAGAGATCAGTAAAATGATGGAAGATTATAATTAAAAAAACGGGATCAGAAGGGCAAAAAATTTTGCTTTGGGGGCGAGAAAAAGCAAAAAGCGGTAGAAATCGCTTTACAAATGTTTGCCGGACTGGTAAAATAATAAAAAATAAATGGATGCGATAACAAAGGACAAGCCGGCTGCGATACTTTTTACAGAGAGTTCCCGAGAGGTGGAAAGGGAATAGAACAGGTTGCGGCGCGGTATCACCTTTCAGCACGCGGGGCGAGCGGAAACGGGTAGCCTTGTGCGCGGTCACTTCTTCCGCGTTACCAAAGAGGGCGTATGATGGTATGTTTAGGTGGTCTCTTTGTTTTTCCGGAAACGAAGGGACTTTTGTTTACTGAAAAAGTCCGTAAGGAGAGGGTTTTATGGATCAGAAGAAAAATCTGTATCGCAAGGTAGACACGGCGATGAATTTTGTTGAACGCGAAAAAGAAGTGATCGCGTTCTGGGAAAAAGAGCATGTGTTTGAAGACAGTGTAAAAGAACGGGAAGGCGGCGACGAATTTTCGTTTTATGACGGTCCGCCGACGGCGAACGGTAAGCCGCACATCGGGCATATTTTGACGCGTGTCATGAAAGATATTATACCGCGGTATCAAACGATGAAAGGCAAGCACGTATTGCGCAAAGCGGGATGGGACACGCACGGGCTTCCGGTCGAGCTGGAAGTGGAAAAGCTTCTCGGGATGGACGGAAAGCAGGATATTGAGAAATACGGGATCGAGCCTTTTATAAAAAAATGCAAGGAGAGCGTTTGGAAGTACAAGGGCGAATGGGAAAAAATGTCCGAGCGAGTAGGCTACTGGGCAGACATGGAAAACCCGTATGTCACATATGACGATAAATATATCGAATCGGTATGGTGGGCGCTGAAAGAGATCTGGAAGAAAGGTCTGCTTTATAAAGGACATAAAATTGTTCCGTATTGCCCGAGGTGCGGAACGGCACTTTCTTCGCATGAAGTGGCGCAGGGATACAAGGACGTCAAAGAAACGTCCGTATTTGTGCGGTTCCGCAGGAAAGGAGAAGAGAACAGTTATTTTCTTGCCTGGACGACGACACCGTGGACGCTTCCTTCCAACGTGGCGCTGTGTATGAATGCGGAGGAGGATTACGCGGAGATCGAGGCGGAAGACGGGGCGCGATATGTATTGGCGCAGGCTCTGGTTCCTTCTTTGTTTGAAAATTATAAGACGCTTTCGGTACGCAAGGGTGCGGAGTATGAACATGCCGAATATGAGCCTCTTTTTGATTATGCGAAAGGAACGTTCCGGGAAAAGGCATATTACGTGGTATGCGACGGTTATGTCACGCTGACGGACGGTACGGGAATCGTTCATATAGCGCCTGCTTTCGGTGAAGACGACTATCGTGTCGGAAAGAAGTACGAACTTCCGGTCGTCAACATGGTCGATGAGCGCGGATGTTTCAAACCTCAGGTGTCTGAATTTGCAGGGGTGTTCGTGAAAAAAGCGGACAAAGGCATCATTGCGTTGTTAAAAGAAAAAGGCTTGTTGTTCAAAGAGCTGATGTATGAACACAGTTATCCGCATTGCTGGCGGTGTGATACGCCTCTTTTGTACTATGCGCGGGAGAGCTGGTTTATCAAAGTGACGGCGGTGAAAGATGCGCTTCTTGCGGCGAACGATTCGGTCAACTGGATGCCGGAGACGATCAAAACGGGGCGCATGGGCAACTTTTTGGAAAATGTCATCGACTGGGGATTGTCGCGTGACCGTTATTGGGGAACGCCGCTTCCCGTCTGGGTATGCGAAAAATGCGGCAAAGTACATGTAATCGGCAGCAAAGCAGAATTAAAAGAGAAGTGCGGGCTCAAAGGCGATATAGAACTGCATCGCCCGTACATCGATGACTGTACCTTTGCATGCGAATGCGGCGGCACGATGAAGCGCACGCCGGAGGTGATCGACTGCTGGTTTGATTCGGGATCGATGCCGTTTGCGCAATATCATTATCCGTTTGAAAACAAAGAAGTGTTTGAAAAGACGTTCCCGGCGGATTTTATATCCGAAGCGGTCGATCAGACGCGCGGATGGTTTTACACATTGCTCGTCATATCGACGATTTTATTCGGAAAGTCGCCTTTCAAAAACTGTATTGTACTTGGACATGTAAACGATAAAAACGGCGTAAAGATGTCCAAGCATAAGGGGAACGTAGTCGATCCGTGGACGGTGTTGGACAAGCAGGGCGCGGATGCGGTACGTTGGTATTTTTACACTTCGAGTGCGCCTTGGATCCCTTCGAGATTTTATCCGGAAGCCGTTTCGGAAGCGCAGCGCCGGTATATGGGGCCGCTTTGGAACAGTTATGCGTTTTTCGTGCTGTATGCGGATATCGACGGATACGATCCGAGCCGCTACGATCTGAAACAATGCAAACTCAGCCTGATGGATCGTTTTATACTTTCCAAGCTGAACACGCTGATCCGCAAAGTAGACGAGGATCTGAACGAATACGACATTACGGACAGTGCGCGGGCATTGCAGGACTTTGTCGATATTCTTTCCAACTGGTATGTGCGCCGCGGCAGAGAGCGCTATTGGGGAAAGGAGATGACGGAAGACAAAATTGCCGCGTATGCGACGTTGCATACCGTTCTTGTCACGCTTGCGAAACTGACCGCCCCGTACACTCCGTTTTTGGCGGAGCAGATGTATCAGAATCTTGTACCGAATTTTTATAAAGATGCTCCGAAGTCGGTGCATATGTGTTCGTTCCCGGTATGCGATGAGGCGGCGATCGATCCGGCATTGGAAAAGGGAATGGATGCGGTACTGGAAGTTGTCGTGCTGGGAAGAGCTGCGCGCAATGCGGGGGCATTGAAAAACCGTCAGCCTTTGTCCGAAATGGTTGTTGCGACGGAGCGGGCGCTGGATCTGAACGAAGAGCTGAAAGGCATTATACTGGACGAGTTGAATGTAAAAGAATTGAAAACGGCGAGCGATTCTGCGTCGTTGATCACGTATAAACTCAAACCGCAAATGCGTACATTAGGGCCGAAATACGGAAAACTTCTCGGGGGGATTCGTACCTACTTGGAAAATTGCAACGGAGCGGAAGTTGTAGCTGCTGTCAAAAACGGCGGTACGTTTACGGCGGAAATTTCGGGCGCAACGGTGGAATTGCAGGAAGAAGATTTGTTGATTTCCACGGAAAGTGCAGAGGGATACGTATCGGCATCCGACCGCGGAATAACGGT
This sequence comes from uncultured Bacillota bacterium, assembly GCA_949287105.1. Taxonomy (GTDB): domain Bacteria; phylum Bacillota; class Clostridia; order Christensenellales; family Borkfalkiaceae; genus Borkfalkia. Next base: position 2,020 of record CASEFE010000165.1, on the reverse strand, counting down.
TGCGCTGAATACGAAGCTGACACCTTCGTTGATCGAAGAGGGTATCGAGCGTGAATTGATTTCGAAAATTCAGACGATGCGCAAAGAAGCGGGGTTTGAAGTGACGGATCGGATCCGCGTATACTATGTCGCCAGTGACAAGGTCGCAAGCGTCTTGCAAAAGCGTGCGGGTACGATTGCGGGTACCGTTTTGGCGGACAGCATATCGCAAGGAACATCGGATGGATATTCCAAAGACTGGGATTTTGACGGAGAAAAAGTGACATTGACGGTTGTTCGGGAGTAATTTTATCTCAAACCGATTCGGACGAAGCGGGGAGATGGTTGTCTTCGCTTGAAAAATCAAACAAACCGGAGTTTTCATGAAAATTGCTACGGAATGGCAGGACTATAAGATCATTGCCACAGGAGACGGGTATAAACTGGAACGGTGGAAAGACGTAGTTCTTTTGCGGCCGGATCCGCAGGTAATCTGGAAAGCTAAGACCGATCTTTTTTCCTATCCTTCGGTTGATGCGGTGTATCATCGGAGCGAAAAAGGCGGCGGAGAATGGGAATTTCGCAGAAAAATTCCGGATGAATGGACGGTAAGTTACCGTTCTCTGCGCTTTAAGATCAAGCCGATGGGGTTCAAGCATACGGGGCTGTTCCCGGAGCAGGCGGTGAACTGGGACAAAATGGCATCTCTCATTCAGAATGCTGGGCGGCCGATCAAAGTTCTCAATTTGTTTGCGTATACCGGCGGAGCCACGGTTGCCTGTGCAAAAGCGGGGGCGGAAGTGGTGCATGTCGATGCGGCGAAAGGAATGGTGGAGCGAGCGGGTGAAAACGCGCGGCTGTCGGGGATCGAAAGCGGGATCCGCTATATAATAGACGATTGCAAAAAATTTGTACAGCGGGAAATTCGGCGCGGAAACAAATATGATGCGGTAATCATGGATCCGCCTTCTTACGGACGGGGACCGGGCGGAGAAATGTGGAAGATCGAAGAGAGCCTGTATCCGTTTGTACAGCTGTGTACGCAGGTATTATCGGAAGATCCTCTGTTTTTTCTGATCAACAGTTATACGACCGGACTGCAACCGATGGTGCTTCATAATATTTTAAAGTTGTGTCTTGCAGGGCGTCCGGGGCAAATCGATGCGTATGAAGTGGGCATTGCAACGGAAGAGGGTATTCCGCTTCCGTGCGGTGCAGGAGGAATGTATATCCATGGATGAAAATGAACTGAAAATATTGCATGAAGACAATCATATTCTGGTTGTTTTGAAGCCGCAGGGGTTGCCGTCGTGCGGAGATGAGAGCGGGGATGACAATTTACTGGAACAAGTACGCCGATATATTCGTACGGCATATAACAAACCCGGCAACGTGTATGTAGGGCTGGTGCATCGGTTGGATCGTCCGACGGGCGGAGTCATGGTCTATGCCAAGACGAGCAAGGCGGCATCGAGGCTGGCGGAGCAGATGCGCGGCGGAGATTTTGAAAAAAAATATTTAAGTGTTCTGATGGGAATTCCCAAGGAAAAAAAGGCGACGGTCTTAAATTATGTAAAGAAAAACCCTGTCAATAACATGGTATATATTTGTCCGCAGACGACGGAAGGCGCGAAGCTTGCATCTTTGGATTATGAAGTATTGGAGGAAAAGGGCGGCTGTGCGTTTGTGCGAGTGAAACTGCATACCGGCAGAACGCATCAGATCCGTGTGCAAATGGCAGGTATCGGCGCTCCGGTTTACGGAGATATGCGCTACGGTGGTGAGAACGCGAGGAAAGGCAATTTGGCGTTGTGGGCATATTCTTTGGCGTTCACGCATCCGGTGACGAAGGAGCGGCTGCGTTTTATTGCGCCGCCGCCGGAAGACGGCATCCCTTGGAAGCATTTCAATGTAAGTAAAGCGATTGAATTGTGAGCGCATTGAAAAAATTGCGATAAAGAGGGGTCGAAAAGCTGATTTTTTCGGTAAAAACGAAAAATGCGTTTGACAAAATATTCTTTATAATGTAAAATAATCGGGT
>CASEFE010000164.1 GCA_949287105.1 uncultured Bacillota bacterium | reverse complement strand
AAGTTCTGTTCTTGCAAAATTAAATTTCAGAGGAAGATTTTCTCGGTCAAATGCACGCTTTTCAAAATGTTCTCCGGTCAATCGCGCACTGCGCACTCTTCCGATTTTAAATAGCCGAAAATCTTTTCGTTTTCGGCACCACGCGTATATATACCAGATATTTTGTTTATAAACGAGTAGATGCGGCTCAATGATCCTGTGGCTTTCTTCTCCGTTGCGGTCGATATAAAGCAGATCGATACAATCACAATGGTCGGTAGCATCTTCAAAGACGCGTAATTTTTCCGAAAAATCATATACGTCGCCCCAGGATCCGCTGTCTACCAAAATATTGCCGGAGATGGTCAGGTTTCGGCTGTCTTCTTTGCTTTTTTGGCGCAATTTATCCAGTGCGCTTTTGATTGTATCGTCGTGCAATTGTTCATACAAGGCACCCAAAGCGTTTATGGCTGCCGTGTATTCATCTTTGGTAAAAAAATTTTCCGGTAAACGATATGTATCCGGTAGGCATATTCCTCCGTTTCTGCCTCGTATAATATCTATCGGAACCCCGGCAACGATCAGTTCTTCCACATAACGGTATATGCTGCGTTCGGAAACATCGTTTTCCGCTGCAAGACTTGCGGCACTTGCCTTTCTACGGCGCAGCAGTACAAAAAGTATTTTCAGCATTACCTGAAACTTCATAGAAATTCTCCAAATTTTTAATTTTTCTAAAATTATTTTAATATATATGACAATATTTGTCAAGTTTTCTGGTTTATAATGATCGCGTAACAGGGAGGAAAGCAAAATGTTGTTTTTCAGAAAGAGAGAAAATAAAGTGAATGTGAAGGATTATATTTTAGCGCGTGAGATTGGAATAGTACGGCGTCGGGAATTTGCGTTTGCAAGTTCTCGCTATGCACAAAGTAAATTAAATGCGGCAAGAATCAGAAACTTAAAAGTATATTTACTTTCGGAAGTCTCGCAGCCTGAAATATATGATTCGTTTGCATTGTTTTCGGCTTTGGCAGAAAAGAGAAATGCTGGTATACAAAAGAACAGGGAAGAAAAGGTGTCTGAAATGGAAGGGAGAACTGAATTTACTTTATCGGATGCAGCTGAAAAATATGGAATTAGAAAGCTTTTTTTGAACGAGAGAAGGAAAGCGGAAGAAGAAAACAATTCAAAGATCGAGGAACAGAATACGGATCTATTGGATTTTATGATTGAAGCGTTATCCGGACTGCGGGGATTAAATGTATGGGAACGCGGCGGACAGAGTGATTGATGCAAATTATAACAGCTATAAATTATTATAATAATAAAAAATTAAGCAGAATGTTTGCAAAAAGATGGAAATCGTGATAAAATAACGGGGAACAAAAACAAAGGAGTTTTTCATATGTCGTATGTAGAGAAAGTTTTGGAACGTGTCAAAGCACAGAATCCGAACGAACCCGAATTTCATCAGGCGGTTACCGAAGTTTTGCATAGCCTGGAAGCAGCGATTGACGCTAATCCGCAATATGAAAAGGCGGGGCTTTTAGAGCGTCTCACGGAGCCTGAACGTGTAGTAATGTTCCGTGTGCCTTGGGTTGACGATGCCGGCAACGTGCAGGTGAACAAAGGGTATCGTGTTCAGTTTAACAGTGCGATCGGTCCTTATAAGGGTGGATTGCGTTTCCATCCGTCAGTCAATCTTTCAATCATCAAATTTTTGGGGTTTGAACAGATTTTCAAAAACAGCCTGACGGGATTGCCGATCGGCGGCGGCAAGGGCGGTTCCAACTTTGATCCCAAAGGGAAGAGCGACAATGAGATCATGCATTTTTGCCAGAGCTTTATGACGGAATTATATCGTCATATTGGTGCGGATACGGACGTTCCTGCCGGTGACATTGGTGTTGGCGCGCGGGAGATCGGGTATTTGTTTGGTCAATATAAGAGGATCCGTGACGAACACGTTGGCGTGTTGACGGGCAGAGGTCTTTCTTATGGCGGATCGCTTGCACGGAAAGAAGCGACGGGGTTTGGTCTTGTTTATATTACCGAAGAGGCGCTCAACAGCAAAAAGGACACTTTGAAAGGCAAAACGGTTGTAATAAGCGGATCGGGTAACGTGGCGATCTACGCATGTCAGAAAGCGCAGCAACTGGGTGCGAAAGTGGTTACCATGAGTGACTCGAACGGTTACGTATATGATAAAAACGGAATCGATCTTGACGTGGTCAAACAGATCAAAGAAGTGGAACGCGGACGGATCAAAGAATATGCGGAACGCGTAAAAGGTGCGGAATATCACGAAGGCTGCAAAGGGGTTTGGACGGTGAAATGTGATATCGCGCTCCCTTGTGCAACGCAGAACGAACTGGATGAAGAATCGGCAAAAGTTCTTGTGAAAAACGGTGTGAAATTGGTAGGCGAGGGCGCGAATATGCCTACGACGCTGGCAGGAACAGAAGTATTCCAGAAGAGCGGCGTTGTATTTTTGCCGGGCAAAGCGGCGAATGCGGGCGGCGTAGCTACGTCTGCATTGGAGATGGCGCAGTCGAGCGGGCGTCTGTTCTGGTCTTTTGAAGAGGTGGATGCAAAGCTGAAAGGCATCATGGTAAATATCTTCAAAAATATTGACGCTGCAGCGAAAAAATACGGTTTTGAAGGCAACTATGTCGTCGGTGCAAATATTGCCGGCTTTGAAAAAGTAGCCGAAGCAATGATGGCACAGGGCATTGTTTAAGATTAAGCTTATAGTTCGGGAAAGGAAAATTTTTCGAATTGTAATAAAAGGCAGAGGAGGATAAAGCTTCTCTGCCTTTTTTTATTAAAAGCAAGAAAAATTAAAAAACTGTTGAAAAGTGACGGGTAAGAATGTTATAATACACAGGATAAATGGTAGTCCAAAACCATATAAACGGATAAAATATAAGGAGGAAAAAATGAAAAGGTCAAAGCTCAATGCGATCATTGCGGATGCTTTAAAATTTGCGGATAAAATGAATTTTCGTTTGCCGCCGTTTGCGTATTGGAACTATGCGGAGTTTGAGAAAAAGGGCGCGGAGTACAAAGAAATTTTTGATAATATGCTTGGTTGGGACGTGACGGATTTCGGCAAGGGCGAGTATGAAAAGTGCGGGTTGCTGATGCTATGTATTCGTAACGGAAATTTTTCAAAAAGGGAGTATGATAAAAAGTATGCGGAAAAATTGCTGATAACCGAAGAGATGCAGATAACGCCGTATCATTTTCATTTTTCGAAGATGGAAGACATTATCAATCGAGGGGGCGGAAACCTCATCGTTAAGATGTACAATTCGGATGAAACGCAAGGTTTTTCCGATTCTCCCGTGTTGGTAAGTATGGACGGAAAAAATTCTTATGTTCCGGCTGGCAGTGAGATACGTGTGCGGCCGGGGGAAAGCATAACGTTACACAGGGGCGTTTATCATTCTTTTTGGGCGGAAAAAGGATACGGCCGCGTGATGCTTGGCGAAGTTTCAAGTGTGAACGACGATGTGGTAGACAATCGTTTTTATGAGCCGGTTGGCAGATTCCCTGAAATAGAAGAAGATGCGCCGATCGATCATCCGATCGTAACAGATTATAAAAAATTTTGGAAAGAATAGAATTTTATTAAGATATAGCGAATGTTTATAAAAGAGACTGAATAAATCGGTGTAAAAAGCAAAAAGCGGATTATACTGTAAGTATGAAAAATATGATCAGAAAAATCAGTTGCATTTTGCTTGTAACGGGAGTGATTTGCTTTTTTGCGCAGAGCACGCCTGTAAACGGGATGGAAAAGAGTGAACGGATACAAATACAGAGTATTTGCGGGAACTTTTTTTCGGCGGATACGAAGGATAAGGCATATTTGAGCGGTGTTTTTGAGCAAGGCGCATATTGTACAAAGATCCGCATCGAATTGCGCGGGGAGCACGAAGAAAAAGAGGTGATTGTGCCGGAAATTGACAGCGGTTATAATCCTCATATTCAGGCATGTTCTTTTGACGGTGCACTTGATCAGATCTTTTACGGCGCGGACAGTGGCGGAAGCGGTGGCTATGGTTATTATTTTATTTATGAAGCCTCGGGCAAAAAAGAGCTTTATTCGTCGCAAACAAGCCGCGCTGCATACAGAGCGTATTATGCGGACGGGTTTCAGGTTCATGTAGAAAATGTTGAAACGGGAAGCGTGACGGTTATTGATCTGTCGGCACGAGAGAAAGAATATCTTTATAAGATATATACACCTGAAGGTAAACTGAAAGAGCCTAGTCAGTGTGACATAGGTTCGGCAAACGAAGTTCTTCCTTTTTATAACGGATTCATGGATCGGTGCGCAATTGAAATTTATTTTCGCATTACGGGGCTTTATAATGCGGATACATTGGGATACGTGATTTTACGGCAAAGATTTTCGGAAACAAAGTTTGAATCTTTTTATGAAATGGTGGCGATACCATCGAGTTTTAGTGAAAAAATGGAGAAAATAGTTTCTTTTTGAAAGAAATTGTAATTTAATGGGTTTAGCTTGACAAAACAGAATCTATATATTAAAATAGACAAACAGAGACGGCATTAGCTAATAAACAAAAGGACAGAGGTAATATGAAAGAGGAAGAAACCCCGTATATAGGGGATATAGCGGCGGAAGCGCCGGGTACGGATGAAAACGGGGTTGAAACAGCGGAAGACGGACAGCTGACTAAAAAACGCGGCTTTTCAAGTAAAATCGGGTTTGTTCTGGCGGCAGCAGGTTCTGCGGTAGGATTGGGAAATCTTTGGAGATTCCCGTATCTGGCGGCGAAATACGGCGGCGGTATGTTTTTGCTGGTATACATCGTTCTTGCCGTAACGTTTGGATTCACATTGTTGACCTTAGAAATTGCCATCGGCAGAAAGACAGGCAAAGGCGTGATCGGGGCATTTGCCGCGCTGAATAAAAAATTCAAATGGTTTGGATTTTTTTGTTTGGTCGTACCGATTATAATTGTGCCGTATTACAGTGTGATCGGCGGATGGGTCACAAAATATATCTGGGCATTTGCCACGGGTGATTCTGCGCTTGTGGGAGCCGGAGCGGATACAGAAGCGTATTTCGGCTTATTTGTGTCCAACCCTTGGCAACCGATTTTATTCTTCTTGATTTTCGCGGGTGCGACGATTGCGATCGTTATCTTCGGGGTACAAAAGGGGATAGAGCGTGTCAGTAAGATTTTGATGCCTGCTTTGGCGATTCTTGCGGTAGCGCTTGTAATTTACGCAATGTGTCAGCCGGGTGCGATTGAGGGCGTAAAAAAGCTGTTTGTTCCCGATTTTGCGGATTTAAAATTTGAAACATTTCTTGCGGCGCTTGGTCAGTTGTTTTATTCCATGTCATTGGCAATGTGCATTATGATCACATATGGTTCATACATGAAAAAGAGCGCTAGCATCGGATCTTCGGCTCGGCAGATTTCGATTTTTGATACGTTGTTTGCGATATTTGCTGCGATGATCGTAATTCCTTCTATTTTTGCAGGCTCTTCGAGTATGGAAGCGGCAAACGCGGCAATGGGAAAATCGGGTCCGTCACTGATGTTTGTTGTTTTGCCGAACATGTTTAACGGTATGGCGGGCGGAAGAATTATCGGCGCAGTGTTTTTTATACTTGTATTTTTTGCGGCGCTCACGTCTTCGATTTCTTTGGTGGAAGCGATCGTGGCGGTTTTGCGTGAAAATTGTCATCTGAAACGCTGGGTTGCTTGTCTTATCGTTTTTGGTGTTATGATTGTGCTCGGTTCACTTTCATCCTTAGGTTTTGGCGTCTTGGATATGGTCAAAATCGGCGATAAAGGGATTCTTGATATATTCGATTATATCTCAAACAGTATTCTTATGCCGATCGTAGCGATTTTGACGTGTATTATTGCCGGATATTTTGCGGATACCGAATCGATTATCGATGAAATCGGTTTAAGGAAAAAAGGTTATCGCATGTATTTCAAGATTATGGTGCGCTATATCGCGCCTGTCTGTATGGCTGCAATTCTTGTCAGCGGATTGTTTTTAAGTTTATAAAAAATCAGCAAGAGCCCTGCATAAAATGGCAGGGCTCTTTTTTTATGTGCGCTTTCACTTAACTTCTTGGTTCCATGCGGGGAAGAAATAAAAGTTTCAGCAGAATTTTATCAAATCAGGAAACCAAATCAAAACTTCCAAATAAAAGTTGTTTTGCAAGACTGAGAAAAACCTGTTTTACAGTTGCTCAGTGCGATTCGACGCTTGAATATAAGCGATACCCGTTGACGGGTCAGTAGGTAATTTATTCTTTGAGAATGTGTAGGCTACTGGTTGAACAAATGGCTTTGACTTGCAATAAATTTATATTTTCCGGCGGAAAGAGTGATAGTCTGCATAAATAATATTGAAAAGTGCAACAATAGATGATATGAAAGAAAGATTTCCAGTATCGGATGAAGCCAAAACGCGCGACGAAAAAGAAAGTTGTTTTGCCGCGTTTACAAGGGAGGAGGTAAAAAACCGTGCAAAGCGCTGAAACAAAAGGCGGGCAGATGAAGGGAGAAAAGACAAATCCTTATATCAATGAAAATTATCTTGCGTATGTAAGGTCTCTTGCTCAGCCCACAAAGCATTTTCATAATTGTTACCGTGCATTCATCGTAGGCGGATTGATTTGTTGCATAGGTCAGTGTTTGCGCACGGTATTTGAGGTAGCGTTAGGCCTTGCAGGAGACGAATTGGCCGGAGCAGTTTCAATGGCTTTGATATTTTTAGGCTGTCTGCTGACAGGGCTGGGCGTATACGATCGTATCGGAAAGGCGGCAGGGGCAGGTTCTATCGTACCGATCACAGGGTTTGCAAACTCTGTGGCTTCACCCGCACTTGAATTTAAAGCGGAAGGAATGATTACAGGTCTTGCCGCAAAAATGTTTACCGTAGCGGGACCGATAATTGTGTATGGAGTCATTTCCGGAGCAGTTGTAGGGCTCATTTATTATTTTTTAGGTCTGTAAACGTTGCGTGAGGGCTTCTTTTTTGTTATACTAAATAAGAAGGGAGTCCAGATATGAAAAAACATTTGCAAGTAGTCGGTGCGGTATTTTTGAATAACGGGAAAATACTTGCCGCGCGAAGAGGGAATAGCAAATTTGCTTATGTAGCGCACAAATATGAGTTCGCGGGCGGTAAAATAGAAGAGGGTGAGTCGCCTGAACAGGCATTGGTGCGTGAAATCAGGGAAGAGCTTTGTGCTGACGTGCGTGTAGATGCTCCTTTTTTATCCCTCGATTATGAATATCCGGATTTTTCTATATCATTGCAATTATTTTATTGTACGTTTTTATCTCCGTTTCGGATTACGGAACACGAATCGTTGAACTGGTTGCCGATAAAAGAATTGGATGAAGAGGAATGGGCGCCTGCCGATATTCCAGCGGTGCGAAAATTAAAGGATGAAGTATGAAAAAAGAAAGGGCTTAACGGTAAACCGTTAAGCCCTTTTAGATATCAAGGTGAATTATACTATTAAGTGCAACACCTAAAGAAAAAAAGAGTTCATACAAATCTGTGGTAAAATAGAGCTGCGAAACCAAATTT
>CASEFE010000163.1 GCA_949287105.1 uncultured Bacillota bacterium | reverse complement strand
TTGAAAATGCGCGTTGTCAAGGAACTCAAAGAAAAAGGGAATGTTGTCGCTGTTACGGGTGACGGAATCAACGACGCGCCTGCACTGAAAAATGCCGATGTGGGCATCGCTATGGGAATTTCCGGAACCGAAGTATCCAAAGAGGCGGCGGATATCGTGCTTCTCAACGATTCTTTCTCGACCATTGTTACGACCGTGAAATGGGGCAGGGGGATCTACGAAAACTTCAAGCGATTCATCCAGTTTCAGCTGACGGTAAATGTTGCTTCCGTTCTCACCGTCTTTCTCTGTACCGTGATCGGTATGTTTGTCGAAGGATTTTCTTCGCCGTTTTCTGCGCTTGATCTTCTGTGGATCAATATTATTATGGACGGTCCTCCGGCACTCACGCTTGGCTTGGAACCGATTCGCGACGATCTCATGACGCGGAAACCGACGGCTCGGAACGAGAGTATCGTATCCGGTTCGATGCTTTTGCGCATTGCGACCAACGGTGTATTTGTCTGCCTTGTTTGCCTTGCGCAGATGGGTTGGAATTTCTTGGGCCTTGAATCGGGAGAAGTCATGAGCAGTGTGTTTACTTTGTTTGTGGTCTTTCAGCTGTTCAATGCATTCAACTGCCGCGAATTGGGAGATCGGAGCATTTTCCCGAACATTCATAAAAACAAACTGATGCTTGCGGCATTTGTGGTAGCTTTTGTTTTACAGGTACTGATCGTACAGTTCGGCGGTGCGGTGTTCGGAACCAGTCCTTTGGAGGTAATGGATTGGTTGAAAATTGTGGCGATGGCTTTATCTGTGATTGCTCTCGATGAGATCGTAAAGTTGGTGCGCCGCGCTTTTGCTTTGAAACGTATGCACTGATAAAATCTTGCATTGAATTTTTCAAGTCATAGGGATGCCGCCGCGCCGAATTCGGCGCGGCGGCATTGAATTGTTAAAAACAAGTTTGCCTATTTTTGAATATGGCGATACAGGATGCTAAAATCAGGCGAAAAACTTCAAATTCGGGGGTAGAATAAAAATATTTTATCGCTTTTTTAGGATGGATTATACGAAAAATTAGTTGCTAAAAAAGTGTTGAAGAATTGGCCGAAAAAGCAAAAAACGATGCCGTTTTTTTCGTGAAATGGTAAGAAAGTACACAGCTTTCCAAAATTTCCTTTTTTGAAATTCATAAAAGTTCTTGACGAACAGCTAAATTTATACTATAATAGAAATCGATAAAAATTTATCGAATAAATTCGTGCTGAAATCAGCGCGGATTTTTCGCGCCTAAGCGGTGCGGGGAAATAATCTATCGGGGTAAAAGATTATGGTATTGAAGGTGTGCGTGGGGAGTTCCTGTCATTTGCGCGGATCGTACGATGTCATCGAAGAGATGAAGCGGCTGATCAAAAAATACGCGATGGAAGACAAAATCGATCTGCAAGCGACTTTTTGTGTCGGAAATTGTACGCACGGCGTTTCGGTGCTTGCCGACGAAGTGCTTGTGCACGGTGCCAACAAGGATAATTGTGAGGAGCTGTTTTTAACGCAGATTCTGCCTCTTGTCAAGTAAGGGGGAAGGGAGAGATGATACGGTATCTCGATTTCAAAGACGCGCGCTGTAAAGACTGTTATAAGTGTCTGCGTGAATGTCCGGTCAAGGCGATCAAAGTTGTGGATCATCATGCAAAGATCATAGAAAGCCGCTGCATTCTTTGCGGGCGGTGTACGAAAGTATGTCCGCAGAATGCAAAGAGCGTGCATACGGAGCGCGACGAAGTGGAAAAATTATTGCGTAGCGGCGGAGTGATCGCGTCGGTAGCGCCTTCGTTTGTTTCCAGTTTTGACGTGCAGGATTTTTCAGTGATGAAGCTGGCATTGGGCAGGCTCGGCTTTGCCGATGCGGAAGAGACGTCGATCGGTGCGCGCGAAGTGACGGCGCAGTACAAGAAACTCTTAGAGGGAGGGGAATTTAAGAATTTCATCACTTCCTGTTGTCCGGCGGTCAATACGATGATCGAGCTTTATTATCCGAAAGCGCTCCAATACCTTGCACCTGTCGATTCGCCCATGATTGCGCATGCGAAGATGATCCGCAAGAAAAATCCGAAAGCAAAAATAGTGTTTATCGGGCCGTGTATTGCCAAAAAGAGAGAGGCGCACGAGAGCGGAGTCGTGGACGGTGTTCTCACGTTTGAAGATCTTGCGGCGATGTTTGCGCAAAAGGGCATCGTTTTGTCAGAAATTGCGCATTTGCCTTCGCACGGAAAGGGAATTGCCAATCGTGCAAAATATTATCCGATCAGCCGCGGGATCATCAAATCTTTTGATAATTATGTGGACGGGTATGAATTTGTCGCGGTGGACGGTGCCGCCAAGTGCAAAGAAGTACTGGAAAATATCGAGAGCCTTTCGGGAATGTTTATCGAGATGAACAGCTGCGATTCTGCGTGCGTAAACGGGCCTTGTTCTCTGGCTCTCAAAGCGGGTGCGTTGAAAGCGAATGCCGATATCCGCAAGTATGTTAGCAAGGACTTGGAAACGGGGGGATCGGCCGTACCGGAAGAGGCGCAAGACTTGGATTTTACCTGTATTCATGCGCGGAAACGGACGGAAGACTTTGTTCCGACCGATCGGCAGATCACAGAAATTCTTGCGAAGACGGGAAAAATGAAACCGGAAGATATGCTGAACTGCGGTGCCTGTGGTTATGATACCTGTCTGGAAAAGGCATGGGCGGTAGCAAACGGGTATGCGAACATTGAAATGTGTGTTCCGTATATGCGTGAACGTGCGGAAAGCATGAGCTATGAAATCATTCAGACGAGTCCGAACGGCATTGTTCTTCTCGATTCTGATTTGAACATCGTGGAAATCAACGGTAAAGCGAAGGAATTATTGGGGATCAAGGAGCACGACATCAAAGGCAAAGGTATCTTTCATTACTTTAATCCGACAGATTTTGTGCTCGCGCAGCAAGACAAGCAAAACCTCTACAACAAAAAAGTATATCTGGAAAAAACCGGAAGCTATATCGAGTTGACGATCATTGTGTTCCGGGACGGCAAGGGCACGTACGCGGTGATGAAGGACATCACGCAGGAGACCAAATCGGAAGAGCAGCTTGACAAAGTCAAGATGGAAACGCTTGCGACGACGGACGAAGTGATCAAAAAACAGATGCGCGTCGCGCAGGAAATTGCCTCGCTTTTAGGAGAAACGACGGCGGAAACGAAAGTGGCGCTTCTCAAATTGAAAAAGACGTTGCAGGATGACGACAAAGAATGATCAAAGGATCGCCGCGCGCTGAGGTGCGGCGCGGAAGGAGAGAGGAGATATGTCACTCTGTTTGGAAAGCGGATTTACATCCCTCAATAAAAAAAATGAAGAGCTTTGCGGCGACAAAGTAGAGAGCACCGTTTCGGGCGATTACACCACTTTGGTGCTTGCCGACGGAATGGGCAGCGGCGTAAAAGCAAACATATTGTCCACACTCACTTCGAAAATTCTTTGCACGATGGTATCCAATAACATTGAAATAGAAGAATGTGTGGAGACGATCATTCAATCGTTGCCCGTATGTAAAGTGCGGGGCGTTGCGTATTCCACTTTTTCTGTGATACACATGAACGGAGAAGGGAAAGGGTACTTGTTCGAGTTTGACAATCCGCAGGCGATTTTGGTACGGGATTGCAAATGCCGCGATTTAGCAAGGGAAGAAATGAAGATCCTCGGGAAAACCGTCTATAAGACCGCTTTGGAGTTGCAGTGTGGGGATGTCGTGGTCGTGATGAGCGACGGGGTCATCCATGCAGGGATCGGCATGACGATGAACCTGGGGTGGCAGCGGCCCGAAGTTATGGAATTTCTCGATACAAACGTAAAACCGACCATGAGTGCACGGGCAATTGCCTGTCTGCTTGCGGGGGTATGCAACGATCTGTATCTCGGGGAACCCGGCGACGATACGACGGTGGCGGCAGTCAAAGTGCGCGAACGCCTGAAAGTCAACTTGATGATCGGTCCTCCGGTCGACAAAAGCAAAGATGATTTTTATATTTCGCGCTTTCTTTCGGGGGAAGGAAAAAAGGTCGTGTGCGGCGGTACGAGTTCGCAGATCGTGGCGCGGTATCTGAAAACCAGCGTCCGCGCCTCGTTCGATTTTCCCGACAAAGATGTTCCGCCGATCGGTTTTATTGACGGGATCGATTTGACAACGGAAGGCGTTTTGACCATGCGTCGGTTACTGGAACTGTCCGAAAAGTACGTTTCATCGCAGGACCTGACGCCAAAGGTTTTTACGAAAAAGGACGGTGCTTCTCTTTTGGCACAGCTGTTGTTTGAAGAGGCGACGGATGTGCACTTTTTTGTGGGGCAGAGCATCAATGCGGCGCATCAAGGTTTGCCGATCGATATTACGATGAAGCTGAAATTAGTGGAGAGCCTGGCTTCAAATCTGAAAAAAATGGGTAAAGCAGTCGAGATCGATTACGATTAAGGAAGAATGGCCGATTAAAGTTGTACCTGTAAGAGGCATATACGGTGTTTTACAGAATGGGAAGAATGGTGAAGTCGGTGATAATTGAGGAGTAAATAATATGGCAGACAATCAAAGGCTGTTTGATACAGCGGTTCAGAAATTGAAATACGAAGTGCTGAAAGCACTGATTCGCAACGAATACGAACATTGCTATGAAAATATATATATCGATATTCCGAAAGAAATATCGCCCGGCCCTAAGGCGACGATGCGTTGTTGTATTTTTAAGGAACGCGCGATCGTGCAGGAACGCATCAAACTTGCGTTGGGCGGAAGCAAAAACAATCCGAATGCCGTTGAGGTGATCGACATTGCATGCGATGAATGTCCCATCGGCGGAATTTTCGTAACGCCTGCCTGCCGCGGATGTATCGTCCATCGCTGCAAGGAAGTATGCCCGAAAGATGCCATTCAGATTATCGATCACAAAGCTGTGGTCGATAAATCCAAATGTATCGAGTGCGGCAAATGCACGCAGGCTTGTCCTTACGGCGCGATCATTGCGCAAAAGCGGCCGTGCGTCAATTCCTGCAAGGTGAAGGCCATTACCGTCGGCGAAGACAAAAAGGCCGTCATCGATAATAATAAATGTATTTCTTGCGGGGCGTGCGTTTACCAATGCCCGTTCGGTGCCATCGTCGATAAATCGATGATCATGGAAAGCATCGATATTTTGAAAAAATCGGAAAACAATACCAAATACCGCGTATATGCAGTCATTGCGCCTTCGATCGTCAGCCAATTCAAATATGCGAAGATCGAACAGGTCGTAACGGGAATGCACAGGCTCGGTTTTCATCAGGTCGTAGAGGCGGCGCTGGGCGCGGATATCACGCTCTATCATGAGGCAGAGGAGTGGAAGGAAAAGGGGATTTTGACGACTTCCTGCTGTCCGTCTTTTGTTATGTTTGTGGAGAAAAATTTCCCCGAACTTGCCAAATATGTTTCGCATTCGGTTTCGCCGATGGTGGAAACAGCCATGCTGATCAAGCGTACCGATCCTACGGGTAAGGTCATATTCATCGGCCCTTGTGCGAGCAAAAAACTCGAATATAAGCTACCCAAAACCCAGGGCGCGATCGATTCCGTTCTTTCATTTGAAGAGTTGCAGGCGTTTTTTGACGCGCGCGACATCGAAGTGGGTTCGCTGGAAGAGACTTCTCTTGACAATGCTTCTTTTTACGGCAGGATCTTTGCCAAGAGCGGCGGCATAGCCCAAGGCGTTGCCGATGTGGCGAAAGAAATGGGGATCGAAGGGGTAAAACCTCTGGCGATGAACGGGATAGACGAGTGCCGTGCGGCGCTTATGAAATTGAAATTCAACCGTGCCACCGAAAATTTCTTTGAAGGAATGGCTTGCGACGGCGGCTGCCTCAATGGTCCGCTTTGCCTCACGCACGGTCCGAAAAACGCGATCGACGTAGATAAATACGGTGCACAGGCAAAAGAAAAGACCATCGATAATTCGGTAAAGCTCTATAAATTGAGTTTGGGTGAGCAAGTTTCCGAAGATAAATAAGCTGAGTTTTCGGTATTCTATAAGACAGAAAAATAACAGTTGCGCCGGCACGAAATTCGTGCCGGCGCAGCTGTTTATAAAAAACATTTAATTTTTATTGTTAAACTAAGAAGTATTTTTGCCGCTTGTTTGACAAAACGGATCTTATCACAAATTGAATCGCGCCAGAAAATTATATTTGCGGAAGCGTAATATCCGCAGGCTCGTATGAAACCGTCGCTTCGCAGGTGAGCGTGATCGTTTTGTCTAGATTAACGAAATCTTTTTTTATTGCCGTAAAGCCGATGATTTTTCCTTCATTATCGAAAGTCAGCGTGACCGTGTCATATATTATATTCCAACCGGGAACGTTAATTTTTGCATTATTCAGGATATATACGTTTTCTTTGCTTGTCGGTCTTGCCTGCGCATACAAATTTTTGAAGCTCATGATCGCTCTCGGTTCGATCTTGTAATCATCGTCGAAAACTTCATATTTCTGTTCTGATCTGTTATAAGAATATAATTCGTATGTGCCGTCTTCTTTTTTGTTGCTATATTCCTCGCTGAATAAAGAATTGTCGACCATTAACCATTGGCGGCGTATATCTGTTGAACCATCGGTATATGCGGCATATCCGGAATCTTGAACTTGGTACCATTTCTGACCTGTTTTTGTATAGTATCCGTCCTGAATGGTCTGAATATTGACGGTATAGTTCTTGAAAAACTCATCGTTGAACGCATTTTCCCATTCCGTTTGCGGCATTTTTTCATTCTCGACAACTTGCGGAAGGGTAACCTGCGTGTTGCCATAATCGGAGTATTGCAGTTTGAGATGAATGTTTTCCTCTTTTATGGTATATTCCGCCAAAACAAGCTTTTTGTCCTCGAATTTTAAAACGCAATCGATAAATGTTTGTGACGCGTCTGGTATATTTGAAGGACATTCTTCGGCTGTATACGCGCCTTTGCTTTCGTCGTATGTAAACAAGTCATACTGATCATAAAAGTAGGAACAATACATGTAGATACTCTCTGCGGAAAAATAATTGTTTTCCTCGCAATACCATTCGTCTCCGATTTTCGTATATCCGTAAACGACGTCGCCTGTATCTTTAAAATATGCTTCGCTGACAACATCGTCCGTGGTGGTTTGGGTATAAATAAGGATGTCTGTTCCTTCCGTTTTAAGTTTGACTAGGTCGGATTGAAAGCCTCCATCACTGCTCATGGAACCGCTCATAGTATAATTCGTAAAGCTTTCCATGCTGAGTGCCGCGTTCCATTCGTCTTTCGTTACTTTTCCGTCTTTGGAAGTGCCGGGAGTTTCTTCGCCGTCATCGGGATTGCCGGGAATGACTGTTCCCGGATCTTTCGGTTCTTCATCGCACCCTACAAACGCAAAAAACGTCAACGAGAGTGCAATTGCCATTAAAACTGCAAGAATCTTTTTCATAATTTCTCCTATATGAAATAATTTATGAATTATATACATTATACAATAACAAAGTCGATAAGGTCAAGTGCTTCCGATCATTTTTCAGCCCTATTTTGTATGCAAAAAATGTATTTTTATTAAAATTTTGAAACTATCGCAGGGGAATAAAAAATTTTATTTTTTGAAGGTTTATTTTATCAGCAAAATCGGTTGAACAGTTTTTCTTGGCACACTCTCTTTACGCGGCGGCTATGAAATCATAATTAAAAAGTTTGCCAAACTCAACGAAAAATAATGAATATTTGATAATTTAGAGTGGGATGGTAAGAACTGAATAAAGCAAGCGGGCTTCGGATCCTGTAAGCTACGAAGCCCGCTTGCTTTGCATATATCATCATTTGTTTTAGGCATAGAAATTTTTATTTTTTAGTGTTGTATTTTATTAAGATATCAGAAAATTTGCAATATTTTTTATCCGTTATAGAAAAAGTAAAAATATTTTATAGATTTATTACATATTATATTATACTGCACATAAATGAGCAAGTCAAGTAATTTGAACATAAATGTGCAATAATTGCAATATGAACATCGCGGAATCATTGAAGCAGTGCAGGGAAGAGCGGGGGTTAAATCCGTATGAGCTGGCACGTGCGTTGGGGGTCAATCATCAGAATATTTATCGCTGGGAAAGCGGAAAATTTTTGCCGGGGATCGAAATGTGTATCAAACTGGCCGATTATTACGGGATCAGTCTGGACGAACTTGTCGGCAGAAATTTTTAAAGATCAGCGATTGGGGGACTTGAATTGCATAAAAATTTGCGGTTTTAAACCATACGGCCTAATTCGTTTTTTTTGAGTCATCGATGGCTCAGGGCAGGGGGGATGATACCGTTTTTCGGCATGTCTTTTTCCGTCGGAAAAAGACATGCCGATTTTGATTGCAAAATATTCGTCTGGTCAAGATAAGTGAGCGGCCTTGATCCAGTGATCCCAGTTTGCAGAATGGTAGTCAACATCGCGGTGGAACACATCTCGGGCAGTGTATTCTTTGGAGTAGAAAAGCTGTTCCAGTGAAGAGAAAGAGCCTGTATAGAATGTAGGTAGAAGCCTGCCTAACGGTAACTCAAAATGTTTATAAAAATAGGTGGCGGAGCGAGCGATCTCGTAGCGTGTTTTGGCAAAGCCGGAAGCATTTTCAAACCAATCGGTTTTGCCGATATCGTATCCGAACGGAAGCGTCACGTTGCCGTCCATTGCTTTTGCAAAAATTTCCTGCCCTCTGTCGGACGCCATCAGTTGTAAGAATTTTTTCACGTATGGCAGACGAGGGCTCCATGCCGCCGCTGCCGCGAGGTGAGAATTGGAATAGGTGTGTACGATCGAGCGCGCCTTTACAACGGCGTCGAGTACTTCATCGACGGTAAGGGATTGGGGATAAATGACAGGCTTTTGCGCCGCTTTTCCCGCAAGGACAAGATCGGCATAATCTACGGCCTCTCTCAATTCCGCATCGGTGATTCCGAGTTTTTCTCCGAGCGCTGAAACGACGGGTACTCGAATATACTGAATGTCTGAATTCGGATAGTTTGTAAAGATATCTTCCATCTCATTCATAAACCAGTCGCCGCAAGGGTACATAGCGATGTCGACCGCGTCGGAATCGTTTATGAATTGTGCTTGCACGGTTACCCAATCATCTATGTAAACATATTCGTTTATTATGGATTCCATAACATATAACGCTTCCAGGCGGCCTTGTTGCTTTGCAATATCGGGGCTTAGCACCATTTTATCTGCGCTTTCATCGTAGACAAGCCCTGAATAATAGTTATATATTTGATTGAGTCCTTCATATTGCGCCCACCATACATTGTAGAGCATTTCATAGTAAGGAGCGCCAAGCGAAAGTGCAAACGGATATTGATGACGATCAATCAAATCCATTGTTATTTGGATTAGCTCATCTGTTATTTGGATTAGCTCATCAGTCGTGCGCGGAATCCAGTTTTGGCCCAAAACAGGCGTCAGATCATGGCTGAGCAGTCCGTTGATACTCTGTGTCCAGGGCATCGTATAATATACCGTATCATTTCCTTTTTGCAAGCAAAACGCATCGACTAAATTTCGGTCAAGTTTTTCAAGTACCGTTTTGCTTTCACCGTTTGCGGGCACGTTTTCGTAAACGTCCGAAAGGTCAGCCAATAAACTTTCGCCCGCAAGCGAACGCGCGACAAGCTCAGTAAGATCTCCGCAAGTAAAGAAAAGATCGTACGGGCTTGCCGATTTTTCGTTGATCGCATCCACAATGTCTTCATCGTTTGCTGTTGTACGGATGCTGATTGTAATTCCCGGATACATGCTTTCAAATTCTTTTGTAAGCGCATCCAGCCATTTTCGGCCATATCCTTTTTTGGACAATAAAATATTTATGCCGAAATCTCCGGTGTAAATTTCATCATCCGTTTCACCGCCTGTTTCACCGCCCGTTTCACCACCCGTTTCGCCGCCTGTTTCACCGCCCGTTTCTCCGCCCGTTTCTCCGCCGGTCTCTCCGCCCGTTTCACCGCCGGTCTCTCCTCCGGTCTCTCCGCCTGTTTCATCCGAAGGACGGGTAACGTAACCCTTTGAATAGCAGCCGGTAATGGCAAAGGGCGCAAAAGCCAACACAAATGCCAAAAGAAAAACTAAAATTTTTTTCATGATTTTTTCCCTCACTCTTTAATAGTATGCAACATTGCATTTTGGGTTTTCTTCTTTTTGTTTGCAGGGTACGCAAATATCAATGACATCCGTTGCAGGTTTTGCAGTTTCCGCTGCATTTTTTGGATGTTTTTCCGGTGGAGGAAAACATTTCGCCGTTCCATACCCTTTCGGCAGGGGAGCCGCAGGCAGGACAGTGGACTTCGTCATCAAATTTTTTGACTAATTCTTCAAAAGATTTTCCGCATTTTTTGCATTTATATTGAAAGACGGGCATATTATTCACCTTTTATGCTTGTTGATCTGGGTTTTGATCCGTTTCGGAAGAAGCGGATTTTTGTTTTTTGCCTTTGGAAAAATCTT
The DNA here is from genome assembly GCA_949287105.1 of uncultured Bacillota bacterium. Classification (GTDB taxonomy): domain Bacteria; phylum Bacillota; class Clostridia; order Christensenellales; family Borkfalkiaceae; genus Borkfalkia. The sequence continues at coordinate 1,279 of CASEFE010000163.1, read as the reverse complement.
TCTTAAAAGTATCCATCAGCAAAGATTTGCCGCTCAGTACGTGTGCGGTATAATGCAGCACGAATACAATGGCTCCGCAGGTATGGCAGATAATATCTTCCATTGTGTCTTTGACGTTGCGCATAAGAATTCCGTCCACCCAATGCGGATCTCCTTGCGCGTTGTTGCCGAGCCACTGATCGCCCAAAAATTCAAAAATTTCCCAAAGAGCGGAAAACATCATAGAAACGGCAAAAATGAAAAAGATCGCAAAGACCGGGCTTATATGATCGATATCTGCCAATTTACATGCAAAGAAAAGTCCGATAATGCATCCGACGTAACCAAAGAGTGTGTGGATGAGCATATCATACCACCAGATATTTTCGTAAAAAGTCAGAATTGTGCCCAAAAACGAGGCAAAGAATGCATAAATAACGAAAAAAAGGTAGATTCCGTCGCTGATTTTTTCCTTAAAAATAGGTTTGGCAACGAACGGAACAACCCATAAAAGGATATTTCCGATCATGACGACTAAATTTTCCGTCAAGGTATTTGTGACCGAACGATATACCGTCAGATAGATCATGACTCCGATCATGATGAGGCAGGATACATAAACGATCATGCGGATCGGAGGAATGGAACAGAGTTTTTGTTTCAGGTTCATAAGCGCTTCCTATAATACAAGTAATAATTTATTCCGATTATATCACGATTTGTTTTATTTGGCAAGCGAAGCGTTCAAATCGTTTCATAAAAGAAAGCGTTAAGGCATACACTATAAGAGCGGAAGCGTCGGTTTGGCGCTTATTGAGGAGGAGAGCGATGCGGCTGTTTGAAGAGTTGTTTACGCGGCTTAGCCCGGAAGAGGACCTCACTTTCAATGGTGCAAAAGTTGTATTGTATGCCGGGAAATGTGCCTGTTTTGAGAATGTAAAGAGCATCGCCGATTTCTCGTCGGAAAGCATTACGCTGATCCTTAAAAAGGGGCGGGTGCGAGCGGAAGGCGAAAAACTGATGATCGAGCGGTATGGCGGCGGAGATCTTGTGATCCGCGGCGATGTGCGCCGTGTGGAGTTATTGGGGGAAGATAAAGGATGAAACCATTTTTTCAAAGTTCGCTTGAAATCGACGGCGTTGCACCCTTTCGCGCGGTAGATAAGCTGGTCCGCCATGGGATTTTTGTATATGGAGTACAAAAATTATCGGCTACGCGCCTGAAAATAGTTGTAAAATCCAAAGAAATGCAAAAAGTTTTTGCAATTTTTCGCGGTTCGTGTTATACTGTAACAAAGGC
>CASEFE010000162.1 GCA_949287105.1 uncultured Bacillota bacterium | reverse complement strand
TATATGGCGCCGCCGAAGGACTTTTGTCCTTCGGCGGCGTAGTTTTTGTATAAAAGCATTAAAATGAGCTTATTGATTAGGATAGATTTAATAACTAAAATGAACTGATAACAAAAAATAAATTAAATAATTAAAATAAACTTAACGATTAGAAAGAATATATGTAATGTTTTATATTCATTTTCGTCATTGATCGGTGTATCCTACCAGATAATCGATACTCACGTCAAAATATTTTGCTAAAATTTTCAGTTGTTCGATGCTCGGTTCGCTGTTTCCTTTTTCCCAATGAGAGATGGCCATTTTAGACATATTCAGCAATTTGGCAACGTCCGATTGGGTCATATTTCGTTCCGTTCGCAGTTCCTTTAATCTTTGTTTTAATTCCATATGAAAATAATATCAAAAATTGTTACAAATATCTTGACGATAACAAAAACTGTTACTATAATATTATTGCCCATACCCAAAAAAACAGTCAAAAAGGAGAAAATATTTTTGCAGGCGGATAGAACATTGCGAGAAAAGGAAAATTGCAAAGCTGAGAACATATTGCAGGAGACGATGCAAAAAGATTTTAAAAGCGGCGCAAAGGAATTTGATAGCGCACATTCGGCTCTCTATGAAGGGGAAGAAAAGGGGCTTTCCGAACGGTTTATGAATTTATGCAAAATACTGAATACGGAAATTCAGGCGATAAAAGGTTCTTTGCGGTCCGAAGAAGAGCAACTGAAAGTAATCGGAGAAATTGTGGAAGCATTTGTGGGGGAAACGTGGCGTGTCAACCGGTACATGAATTTCAAAAACCGTGAACAAAAAATCGATAACCGATATGTAGAGATATTTTCAGCGCAGGATATACGGATAAGCACAAAAGTCGGAATATTTTTGATGCGCAACTTGGGAGATACGATTTTTGATCTTTACCCCTCAAAACCGGAAGCGGAACAAATTGCCGTCATCGCTTGGAAAGAATATGTTTCCTTGGCACAAAAGTTTTGTACTTTTGTGCAGGAAGGAGATGCTGAAATCTATGCGGCGAAAATCAAAAAAATCGATCCTTTTTACGTTATGCCTTTGAAATTCGATGCAGGCATTCTTAGCCAAAGCAATCAGGCATGACAGGCGCTTGTTGCGGCGGAGAGTGAAAATTTTTCCGAAAAAGATGCACCAGACTACAAAAAGGATGCGTAAAGTGGCACACAAGATAGGTCTGAAACTGTAAATTGTTTTTGTTTTGAAATGGTTTTTGTAGCCATACGAAAGAAGGAAAAGAGTTTCGGATTTCTGTATTTGTGAAAATTGCGGGGAACTTTACGGTTATTTTTGCGTAACGGGAAAAAAGTACTTGACGATTTTGCAAATAAAGGTTAAAATGATAAGGTATCAGGCAAAAAAGCGGAAAAACGCTGCCTGGGAAACGATCAGTTTAATTTATTCGGAGGGTCTATGGCAAGAACCATCGGCGGAAAATTTGCAAAGTTTTTTTCCGTATTGTTTTCGGCGGTACTCATATTTGTCTGCGCAATCACTTTTGCGGCATGTGAGAGTAAATATCCGGAAATTGAAGTAAAAATTACTTTTCAGGATGAAAATTATACACTGAAATATAAATTGTATCGAAATGCGTATAAGCAGACGGTCGAGCATTATTTGAAATTGATCGATCTCAAATTCTTTGATAACACAGTCATTCACGATTATCAGAGTGACCGCATGGTCGGCGGCGGATATACGTATAAAGCGGGCGGTGAAATTGATTTTGACGGAACGGATATTATAGACGATCTGACAGTTCTCGATTACGATGCAGCCACGTTAAAAGAAGATGGAAGCGTAAAAATCCCCGCATCTGTTTGGTTGGATGCGGAGCGTACACAGCCTACGAACCGTCTTTACGGAGAAATCACCAATAACAACGGATTTGTGCTGAATAACTTCTCCGGTCTGAAAAACAAAAAAGGCGCAATCGGAACGTATTCTTATACGCCCTCCAATGAAAGCGATCTCGTCTATACTGTGCGTCCGAGCGGAACGGAAGTAAACGGAAGCTATTATAAAAACAGCGTTACGTCCATGTTCTATTTGGCGACGAGCGAGTCGGCGGCAAGCAGTGCAGATTTTTGTGTGTTCGGTGAATTGGCAAATAGTGCATCGGTGACGGCGTTCGATAATCTTCTTACGGCAATCGAGGATTATAAAACAGAGCAGCAGACTGCGGATGATCAGTATTCCTTTACCGAAGAGTTCCAGACTGAGATCACGGACAACATGGCCAATGAAAGCCCGTATGCGGTTTCGTTCCAGGTTCCGAAAGTGAAGATAATTGTCAAGTCTGTTCGGGTGACTAAGTATTGATAAAATAATTTGGATAAATTAAGCCGGCGCTTAAAATGATATGCACCCCAAAAGTTAGACACTTTTGGAGGTGCATATTTTTTATGGCAAGAAGAAAGAAATTTAACACAAAGTACTCACCCG
>CASEFE010000161.1 GCA_949287105.1 uncultured Bacillota bacterium | reverse complement strand
GGAATTGTCATGTGGCTTTCATCAATAAAAACTAAAAAATTTTTCGGAAAATAATCCAATAAGGTAAATGACGGCTCCCCCGGCTTTCTCCCGTCAAAATATCGGCTGTAATTTTCTACTCCGCTGCAATATCCCACCTCACGCATCATTTCAATATCGTAATTGGTTCTCTGCTCCAATCTTTGCGCTTCCAATAATTTTCCGTCATCGCGAAAAGCCTTCACTTCATCTTGCAGATCCTGCTCAATAGCCGCCAAAGCAGCCGCCATCTTTGCGCTGCCGACCGCGTAATGGCTCGCCGGGAAAATACATACATGTTTCAGATCGGCAGTAATTTTCCCCGTTACCACCTCTTCTTCACTTAAACGATCGATCTCGTCCCCAAAAAACTCAACCCGTATAGCTATCTCCGAATTGCCTGCCGGAAATATTTCCACGATATCCCCGCGCACACGAAACGAAGATCGCGTAAAATCAACATCCTTTCGCTCATATTGCAATTCGATCAGGCGCCGCAACAATTCATCTCGGGATAGTGAATCACCCGGACGCATGGAAATTGCCAAATCAAAATATTCTTCCGGCGCCCCTAACCCATAAATACAGGAAACCGACGCCACGACAAGAGTATCTTCCCTTTCACCCAGAGACGCCGTCGCCGAATTGCGCAATTTGTCAATTTCGTCGTTTACAGACATATCTTTTTCGATATATGTGTCCGTGCTCGGAATATAGCTTTCCGGTTGATAATAATCGTAATAGGATACAAAATATTCCACGCGATTATGCGGAAAAAATTCACGAAATTCATTACACAACTGTGCCGCCAACGTCTTATTGTGCGCGATGACCAACGTGGGACGCCCGATATTCTGTATGACGTTTGCCATCGTAAACGTCTTTCCGCTGCCCGTTACCCCTACCAATACCTGGGTACGGATTCCGTCTTCCACGCCTTCGGTCAATTTTTTAATCGCCTGCGGCTGATCTCCCGTAGGTTTATATGGCGATACCAACTCAAATTTTGCCATTTTTTTCTCTCCCGACTGCCTTCCGTTTTCTCTCTTTTCTTTCTTATTACCCTATTTTACCCTGACTCGTGCATTTTTTCTCTTTTAACTATTATTGCTTTACTAAAATTTAATTACGAACAAATGTTTATAATATTATAATATAAAATACAACGAACGTCAACAAAATTTGCAGAAAAAAAAGCAATGTCCCGCAAGACATTGCTTTTAGGAAAAAATTCCGCGCAGGATAAGACCGACAACAAAAGTTATTACCGCACCTGCCACGGATACCACAACCTTAAAAGCAAGGTTTCTCTTCATCTGCAATGCCGTTCGTTTATAAGCTATTCCGTTGGGGTGTAATGTGATTACATACATGCGTTCCCCTTTTCTGTCAGACTCTATCAAATCAAAATAATCATCAAGCTCCAGCGTCCGCAAAATACTTTCTACCTTTTCCGGCGTATATTCACGCTTGGCCGGCAATATACTCATAATTTCATAGGGGCTGACCAGACAGCTCTCCTTTCCGTCACACATTTCATAGACGGCATTCATTACTTCGTTTTCTTGTTTATTCAGCATAACCGCTCACTCCTAAATCAATAAAAACAAAAGCCCGGCAAGCCCTCCTCCGACAAAAGCGCCCAACAGCGCGCCAAAAAAAGTGAGTAACATCTGATTGCGGAAACTTTTCTTTCCTCGCGCTTTGTCCGCGCTGACACTCTCTTCATACGTCCTGCCCTTCGGTAAAGAACAGACGCAATATGTGTTTTTATCTGAATACCGAATATCTACAAACCCGCGCTCTGATAAATACTGCAAAGCATTTGATATGCCGGTCGCATCCGTCTTTAATTTACCGGGCAAACCGTCGATCATATCTTTTACGTCAATCACTTTATACGATCCATCTGTCTGAGTGTTGACAATGCTCAAAACAGATGACGTCAATTTATCCATATCTTTCCCGACCTTTTGATTGCTTTTTTGTTATGGCTGGAGTTTCAGAGAATTATACCATTTTCTGCCCTATTTTGCAAATCTTTTGCAAAATTTATTTGTTTAGTTTCTATCTCGGTGGCTTTAATTCAATCCGCAACATCATCGTTGTACAGAAAAATCTGTACTTTCCGAATCGAAGAACAGATGCTGTAAATCGGCATACGTTTTTACTATACAGACAGCCCCGGCCCCTTCTAATTCTCCTTCTTCCGCAAAGCCCGAATCCAAACCGATACAGTCTATCCCGTTATCGCGTGCGCCCATCACATCATATAGACGATCTCCGATCATAACCGTTCTTTTCGGATCCGCAGACAGTTTTTTCATCGCTTCAGCAATGATTTCAGTCTTGGTTTTACGATCATCCTCCTCAACCCCGCATATTGCGTCAAAATAATCCTCAAAACCAAACCGTCTCAATATCGGAACAGCAAAACGAACAGGTTTCGAAGTTGCAACCGCTGTTCTGATCCCAAAACTTCGCAGATGCTTTAGAAAATCCAACGCCCCCTCAAACGGCTGACACGCATACATTCCTTGCTCTGCATACAGCGCCCGATATGCTTTGATCAGACGAGAAGTCTGTTTAGCGTCCGCCCCAAAAAAACGGTGAAAAGACTCTGCCAACGGCGGTCCGACAAATTGCTTTAAATCATTTTCCCGTTCCACCGTAAAGCCGTTTGATTCCAACGCAAACCGAGCACACGCTATAATTCCCGGACTCGTGTCAAAAAGAGTGCCGTCAAAATCAAACAGAACATATCCGATCGTCACCTTAATGCTCCTTTATACACTTCCGAGGACATTTTTCCACACAAACCATGCATCCGTTGCATTTCCCGTAATCAATTTCAGGAAGACCGTCCTTCATTGTTATCGCACCTTGCGGGCAATTTTTCGCACATATTCCGCAACCGATACAACCACGCTGACAAAGCTCCATTACATCTTTGCCCTTTCCATGATTGGAACATGCAATATAAACCTTAGCCTTCTTCGGTATTCGGGAAATAATTTTTTTCGGACAATCCGCAATACAAGCTCCGCAAGAAGTACACTTTTCTTTGTCTACAACCGCATATCCGCCATCTCCCACCGATATTGCCCCGAACGGACATGTTCCGACGCAAGTCTTCTTTCCGATGCATCCGACAGGACAAGCCTTAATACCGCCGGCAATCAGTTCACAGGAGGCGCAGTCGCCGTATCCTTGGTATTCGTATTTATTATAACACGCGTTGCCGCCGTTACAATGTACAACAGCTACCGTTTCTTCTCCTACATCACCGCCGCCAATCAGTTTTGCGATCATTTCTTTGTTCGCAGTCGAAGTAACACGGCAATCCGAAAGCTTTGCTTCTCCTTTTATCAGAGCTTCCGCAAATTGCGCACACCCTGCTTTTCCGCAGCCGCCGCAATTGGATTTCGCCAGCAAATCCACTACCTTTTCTACTCGATCATCCTTTTTTTGCGCAAGAAAATGGGAACACACCACCAGGATTACCCCGAATACAACCGCAATCGCAAGCATGATTCCGCCTGCCAGCAACACCTGAACTACCGTACTCATGTCGTATCCTCCTTATGCAAGTATTCCCGAAAATCCGGCAAACGCCATTGCCATGATCGCCGCCGTAACCAGCGTAATCGGAAATCCTTTGAAACAATTGGGAATTTCCGCTTTATCCGTTTTCAACCTTATTCCAGCCAACAGACATATCGCCAACAAAAAGCCGATTCCCGTCGCGATCGAAACACAAAACGTATATAAAAAATTATAACTGTTGAAAACCACTGCACTGTTTGCCGTTCCGAGAATGGCACAGTTCGTCGTGATCAACGGAAGATATACGCCAAGCGCACTGTACAATGTAGGCGAAAACCGTTTGATGACCATTTCCAATAATTGCACAAGACTCGCGATTACCAGTATAAACGCCATTGTGTACAAATACTCGATTTGCAAAGGCAAGAGGATATAATTATACACCAACCAACAGAAAACCGAAGATATCGCAAGCACAAAGATGACCGCAAATCCCATACCTGCCGCGCTCGACATCTTTTTCGATACGCCGAGAAACGGACATATTCCTTGGTATTGCGAGAGAACTATATTTTGCGAAATGACCGCTGCAAACATTACAGAAATTAACGAAACCGTCATTTTGTTGCCTCCTTCAGCTCGTCCACCCTGCCATCTGACAAAGGAAGGCTCACCGCTTTCATCTTTTCTTTCCGCTCATTCAGTTTCTGCATCACAAAGTTGAAAAGCGCCATTAAACATCCGAATGCTATAAACCCGAAAGCACTTGCCCCGACTCCGCTCATCGTCGGAAATCCGGGAATGGCAAACCCCGCAAACGAGCCGGATGCTACAAATTCACGCACGATTCCGATCAGGCACAACGCCCCCGTAAATCCCAACCCCATCGAAAAACCATCCAGAACACTGTATAACGGCCTGTTGCACGAAGCAAAACTCTCCGCACGCGCCAATATGATGCAGTTTACAACTATAAGTGCTATAAACGCCTGCATCGTTTCATACAACTCCGGTAAAAATTTACGCATAACCATCTGCACAATGATAACAAACGTCGAAATAATAACAATATAACAGGGTATCCGCACTTTGCTCGGAATTACATTCCGCAATAAACTGACAAATAAATTGGAGAACAAAAGAACAAATGTCGTTGCAAGCCCCATGGCAAATGCCTGCGATAAACTTGTCGTCATCGCTATGGTCGGACATGTTCCCAGAACCAGTACAAACGTCGGATTGTTTTTAATCAATCCGCCCAAAAAAGTTTCTTTGACTTTTCGTGTGTTCATTTGGTCCCTCCTGCCAACTTCTCTTTATAATATTGCGTTACGACATCGATCGCATTTTTGATCGCTTCCGAAGTTCTTGTCGCGCTGGTCACATTATCCGCATCCAACGCATTCAATGTAGCGATATCTTTTCCAAGAAACTGCTCATAAAACGTACTGCCTTCAAAATAACTCCAGTAGTTTTCGCTGTTTTCGCCTACTACCAACTTTTCAATTTTTCCTTCGGTAACATAGACATACATTTGTACGGAACCGAATTTCCCGCCCTTTCCTTCCGAAAGAAAAGCCTGCGTCAACCCGTCATCCGATACCGCATAATAGATAATCGAACCATTTTCGTAATCCTTTCCTTCTGCGTCTGTCATTTCGCTGAATGACTTACCCGTATCTGCCGCAAACCGATCATACGCCGATTGCAAAGGATCCACATACGTTATGATATTGAATATACCCAATAGTAAACCACTGCAAAGCGCGATAATCGCCAGAACCAGCACACCCTTCACCATGGGAAACATCTTTGTCCTATCCATTCGATACCTCCCCCAGTACATCAAAGCACTTCAAAATCAAGTTCTTCCCGGCGACATTCGTAACCGTGGCGCCCGTCGTAATATCTGCCGCAATCGAATCTTCTTTCATGGCGGAAATTTCTTCCGACGTCTTTCCGACAAATATACTCTTTTCCAGCGTGTAGCCGTACGTGCTTTCCCGGAGCGTTGTAATATATTTTACCTTGCCGCTTGCCGCATCGATCGTAATAGCATAAGCGAGAGCTTGCTGGTAATTAAATTCCGTAAGATCTGCAATCCCTTCAATCGTAAACCGATAAAGGTCTCCTTTTCGTTCAACACTTTTTATTTCCGTTCCCCAATAGGAAACTTTCGTATATTTCGTAAAGTTAGAGTCATATGCCGCAAAGCATTCCAATATCATATCGCGAAGCTTTACATTCGTCTTTGTCGCCGATGTCTTTGAATCCGTTTTCAAACTTTCTATCGCCACAATCTGATCGTACGTTTTACCTTCAAAAAAGGATAACTCTGCTGTATACCCCTTCGTACTTTGTATGATAGGCGTGATCGAAACCACTTTCGTACCTGTCTTATCGATCCGTATCTGGTATTTCAGCTCCTGCGAATAATTCTTCGTGATCTGGGCTTCCCCATGAACTGTAAATTTATATTCACCGGACACGTTTT
>CASEFE010000160.1 GCA_949287105.1 uncultured Bacillota bacterium | reverse complement strand
AGGTGTTGCACTTAATAGTATAATTCACCTCGACAAAAAAGGCGGAGCAAATTTATTTGCTCCGCCTGAAAAGTTTTTATATTTTATTTTCGGTTAAACGTCGTGCCCGCGGGCGTGTCAGTAAGGACAATGCCCTGCTCCAAAAGTTCGGCGCGGATTCTGTCCGCTTCCGCATAATTTTTGGCTTTTTTTGCTTCCGCGCGCGCGGCGATCATTTCTTCGATCTTTGCGTCCGATAATCCGCCTTCCTTGGCTTTTTCCTCTTCCGGTTTCAAAAGATCCAGCGACAAAACGCGGTCAAAATCGGCAAGGAGCGCACGCTTTGTGGATCCGTTCAGATCCTTCGCCTTCAATACGTCGTATATGCAGGTCACGGCAAGCGATGTGTTGAGGTCCGCATCCAGCGCATCGGTAAACATTTTTTTATAGCGTGCAAACCCTTCCGCATCGACCTCTCCGTCTTCGGTCAAAGCGAGTGCGCGGCTTTTGAGTTTCCGATAGGCGTTCGCCGCGTTTTCAAAGGTGTCTTCCGAATATACAAGCGAATTCCGATAATGCGAACCCAGGCAGAAAAAGCGATATTCCATCGGCGTTTTTCCCTCTTCCTGCAACTTCGAAAGTGTCAAAAATCCACCAGAAGATTTACTCATCTTACCTTTTGCCGTATTCAGATGCAATACGTGGAACCAGTATTTGCACCATTCGTGCCCCAGATACGCTTCGCTCTGCGCGATCTCGTTGGTATGGTGCGGGAACACATTGTCGATGCCGCCGCAATGAATATCGACATGTTCGCCAAGATATTTCATGGCGATACACGAACACTCGATATGCCAACCGGGATACCCCACGCCCCACGGACTATCCCATTTCAGGGCCTGATCTTCAAATTTGGATTTGGTAAACCAAAGTACAAAGTCGTTTTTATTGCGCTTGTTTTCGTCCTCTTCCACTCCCTCGCGGACACCTACTTCCAGATCGTCTTCCTTGAAATTGAAAAAGACATGGTATTGTTTGAGCTTAGATGTATCAAAATACACGTTTCCGCCGGCCGTATAGGCAAATCCTTTCTCCATCAGCACGGAGATGACGCGAATAAAATCTTCCACGCAACCGGTCGCGGGCTGTACCGCGTCCGGACGCTTTATATTGAGCTTTTCACAATCGGCAAAAAACGCATCCGTATAAAACTTTGCCAGTTCCAAAACGGTCTTATGCTCGCGTTTTGCTCCTAAAAGCATTTTGTCTTCCCCGCTATCGGCATCGTCCGAAAGATGCCCGATATCGGTGATATTCATTACGCGCGTAACATCGAATCCCGCATAACGCAAATATTTTTCCAATACGTCTTCCATCAGATACGTACGCAAATTTCCGATATGCGCAAAATTATAGACCGTAGGCCCGCACGTATACATCTTTACCTTACCGGCTTCATAAGGAACAAATTCCTCGACCCGCCGCGAAATGGTGTTATATAGCTTCATATCTGTCTCCCGTCCACTTTAATTCTACAATGGTCTTCCTTTCCATTATAAGTCAAACGATTTCTGCTTGTCAATAAAAAACACGAAGGCCCTGTATTTTCCGCCAAAAGGCTTTCGCACTCTTACTCTTTTTAGATTCCCAACGCTACGGCAACCGCACGAACCGTCTCTTCTACGCTCAGTCCCTCGCAATCCACCGTGATATCCGCATACTTTTCATACAGAGGAACTCGCTCCGCATACAGATCGGACACCGTTTCGTTCGCCCTGCGCATGACCACTCCACGCCGAAATATATTTTTCAACCGGTGTTCCAGCGTCTCCTCACGCAGGCGAAGATATACCACCGTTCCTATCTCTTTGAGATGCCGCATCGCCTTTTCGCCATATACGACGCTTCCGCCCGTGGAGATCACACAGTGTTCCGCCCACAGATTTGCATTAACTTCTTCTTCGATCGCAATAAATTTTTCTGCTCCTTCGCGCGCGATAATGTCGCAAAGAAGCGCCTTTTGCTCATTCTGGATCAAAAGATCGCTGTCTAAAAATCCATACCCGACAGCCTTTGCAAGCAAGATCCCCACCGTGCTTTTGCCCGAAGCCGGCATTCCTATCAATACAATATTATCTTTGATTTTTCGCGGTTCACACTCGTTTGTCTCTTTCATCTTTTTTTCTGTTTCGTCCGCCTTTACTTATCTTTTACTCCCCAGCATTATACGGTTTTTTTCATTCTTTGTCAATTTTTAATTGGTTTTTGATGCGTTTCATGCTAAAATTATCTTATATGGAAACGCTATATTCGGAAAAAGAACGCTCTTGCGTTCTCAAACAACTTCCCGGCCTGCTGCTGCCTTGGTATGATCGGTGCAAACGAACGCTCCCTTGGCGGGAAAACACCGACCCTTACCGCGTTTGGATCTCCGAAATCATGCTGCAACAGACGCGCGTGGAAGCGGCAAAAGAACATTACATTCGGTTCCTTCGGGAACTTCCGACCGTAGAGGCACTTGCCGCCTGTCCCGAAGACAAACTTTTGAAATTATGGGAGGGGCTCGGTTACTATTCCCGTGCCAGAAACCTCCAAAAAGCCGCTAAAATCATTGCCGCAAACGGCTTTCCTGAAACGGCAGACGAATGGAAAAAACTTCCCGGAATCGGTGATTACACTGCCGGCGCCATCGCCTCCATTGCGTTTGAGCAACCTTCCCCCGCGGTGGACGGAAACGTTATACGCGTGCTTTCCCGTCTTCTGGCAGACAACAAAAAACAAGAGCAACTTAAAAAAATGTTTGCCGATGAGCTTTCTTTTGCATATCCTGAAAAAAGGCGAGGAGATTTTACGCAAAGCCTGATGGAGTTGGGCGCAACCGTATGTACGCCCGCATCGCCGCTTTGCCTTACCTGCCCTCTGTTTTCGCTCTGCAAAACAAAAAGCGATGCTCTTCCCATTCGCAAAGAAAAGCCGCAACGTCGCAAATTTTATAAAACGCTGTTCGTTTTTTGCAACGGGACACGGCTCGCTTTGTATCGCCGAACCGAAGGCGTACTCAAAGGCACCTACGGATTTTTTTCTGCCGAACGCAAAATGAACGCGGCGCAAGCGGAAGATTTTCTGCGCCGCGCGGGGCTGAAAAACTTTGCTTTGGGCGCGCCGCTGGAACATACGCACGTATTTTCGCACCTCGAATGGGAAATGACGGCATTCGCCGTATACACGAATGAAGATGCCTCACGGCTCACATTACCCGAAGGCGAAAACACAGAAGCTTCGTTTTCAGAGCTGTTTTACGCGGAAAACACGGAAATCGAACGCGAATATTCGCTGCCCTCCGCTTTCCGCTGGGCGAAAAAATGCCTTATTCCCATACGCTGAAATTTTGTTTGGTTTTATGCGGACAGACACCACCTTTGTAAACAAGCTTTACACATATTGCTCCATTTCAAAAATACTTTTTTCAATCCTATTTGCCAAAACAGATTTTCTCTTTCAAACCGAAAACAATGAATTGTCAAACTAAGTGCAACACTTTATGAGATTTTGTTGGAACAAATCTTGTGGAGT
>CASEFE010000159.1 GCA_949287105.1 uncultured Bacillota bacterium | reverse complement strand
AAGCTTGGTTTAAGTGAAACGAAATTGCGGGAGGCGATAGATTATATAGACGGTGAGATAGCAACAACAGATGTGGATGCTAAGATAATTGAGAGACTACGTGAAGCACGGAATGTAGTGCATTCTGTTGGGTTTCATTGTCAAGTGTTTATTCCGGAATATTCTGCGGCAAAAGATACGGCGAAAGATTTTTTAAAGTTTATGTATTCGGATGAAGGTATACAAATTTATCTCGATACATTGCATTTTATGCCGCCGGTTAATTTTTCCGATAAAACCTTAGATGAAATTGACACAACGGGGTATTCAGCGTTTGAAGTTTCGCAGATGGAACGTCAAAAGGACGCACAATATATTGTCGCTTTATACGATTATCCTTTATTTTATGCAGGAGGAGCGACTGTTTGGCGGCTCGTTCCCGAATTGATGATCAGTGCGGCAAATGATGGTGATCGGATGAGCGGAGAGGAATTTTATAAGGACACTTTAAAAAGTGCTCAAGAAAACTGGAATCAATATCTTACACTGTCCGGACTGAAATAAGTTTATTATAGTCGGAGGAAAATTTATGTATCGTGTCAAAAAATCTTTCATTGCTATATTTGCAGCTATATTTTTTATTGTATGCAGTTTGTTTGCTGTATTGCCGAATTATTGGAAAACAACAAAAGCGGCTGTTTCAGAAAGCGAATTGATCAACGATAATTTTCATGGTAATGACATTGAGTATTTTGATTGGCGTTTTCAAGAAAATGTGGGAATAGACGTAGTGAAGGAATCATCTGTAATCCAAATACTTGAACCGCTAAACGGAACGGGAATTACGTCGGTGTCGGAATATGGTGACACGGGAATCATCGTATCGCTTGATTTTAATTATTTGCGTTTTTCTTCCACGGGGTTCTTTGGTATTATATTTGGAGCAGGGATATCGAACGAAAATGTATCGACGCTCAATTATGTTTTGAGTGGGGCGCAAGAAACTCCATTTACATTTATATACTTTGTTGTGACAGAGGATGTTCTGAGCCTTGTGATATATAACACGGTGGATACAAATATAAATATTGCAGATAAAAATGGAAACAGTTTACGTTTTTCGGCGGGGGTATATTATTTTGATGACTATGACCTTGCGGATTCAGACAATCGGGTTGCGCTTGAGAATCAGATCTTAAATGTCAAATATGGAAAAGACGGTGCGATGGCGATTTCTGTAATAGAAAAGGAAGAGGGAACAGAGCATATTCTTGGAAGATTGCAAGGTGGAAAACTTCCTTCTGTACACGGGCATGTTGCATTGGTAACGATGGAACCGGGAGTGAATCTTGAAATGCGTGAAGTTCATATCTCCAATCAAGACGGTACCAATGAAAGTAAGTTTGATGAAGAGAATGATGAACTTTCCGGAATATTCACAAGTTTTATATATACTGGGAGCAAGCAATTTTATGCAGGACCGGACAGTTATATTAATTTTACGCCAGAATCAGGCAATGACTCTACATTAGTATTTCGTCAAGGCATACAGGCGAGCAAAAATGTGAGCAAGAGAGTATTGTTTTTGGAGTTTACCTTGCGAGCATCGCAGATTATAGGTCAAAAAAAATTTGAAGTACGCTTTGGATTAAATCAACTTTCAGCAAACAGTAATAGCCCGGATTCTTATGCCTTATATTTTTCCAATTATAAAGGGGAATTAGGGTATGGGCTGACATATTTATCACAGCCGAGTGGATATAAGCAAGCTACGCAAGTTGTAAAAATTGAGGAGAAGAGGCTTCCAGCTGCATTTGGGGAAGAAATCAAAATTCAAATTGAGCAAGATTATAGTGGATTTTTCCGGTTTTATTGCAATGGCCGACTTCTTGATTGTGTTTACGGTTTACCGAAGCCGAACGGTTATTTAGGGTTTATGCAGTCAGGCAAAGAGACCGATGATAAAAATTATATAGATGTTGATATTGACGATGTCTGCGTAATTAACCGGTTTGACAATTGTCCAGAAAATACAAACATTGATTTGGATTTTGAATCGGGTGATTTGAATTTAAATGAATGGCAGATTAGTAGTAATGCGAGTTATGGCCGAACGGGAGGCGTTTATGTAGCGGATGGCGTGCTTCGTTTTGATAATGTAGGAAACGATTCAAAGATGGTAACAAAGCACCGCTATGCTAACTTCGAAATGACATTTGACATTTTGGATATTCGCAGAGAGGTTGTTTTGGATGCTTATGGAAACAAAATTTATCCGGTGAGCTCCGTATTTGGGGTAATGTTTGGAATTGAAACGTATGCCGCGACATTTATGGGAATGTATATGAAGAGTCCTATACTGAGTTTTCAGACGGAAGTCGATCAGACAACTTGGGCAAAGAAGAGCGGGACGTCGGTAACATTATACGGCTCAACCGCAAATGATCCGGGTACAGTTCTTCCAGAGAAATATGATTTTTTTGATAAATCAAACGAGGGTAAAATTGTCAACGTATCATTGTCATTGATTGACTCACATTTTGAATTAAAAATTAAATATTCCGATGAAACGCAATGGTATACTATTTACGAAAAGAATTTTCAAGCGTCATATGTGGGTTATATTGCAATTTGGGGAATGGGGGCTGGATCGGAAGACGATTTATTTAGTTGCGGGCAATTTACATTGGATAATTTGAAGATAACGAACAAGGACAGTGTACCGAATCTTATAGATGTACCCTATAAGTCGAATAGACCGGTTGCGCCCGGGGATTATGAGTATATTGACAAAAACGACGATGAGGAGTTTTTAATTGAAGATATGAAAATTCCAAAGGAGAGGGCGTAAATGAGAAAAATAAAAAGAAAAATTATTATAGGATTTCTTACAGCAAGCATTTTGGTAAGTATTTCAGCTTGTTCGGGAGATAAGTGGCAATTCTCTAAAACGTATCAGCCGGAGGATGTATTTTCTTACACGTTTGATTTTTTAGGAAAGGATGTTATGCCGATTGGTGGGTATATGGCACCTACTGACGGATATGCGTATGGAGGGGTATGGTACGAAAGCAAAATAAACAATGCGCAATTTGCATTGGCTTCTGAGGCAGGAATTAATCTGCTTTATAATACACGTGAAGATTATAATATTGTACCTGAAAAAGTGAAACAAGCATTGAGTTATGCTGAAAGCAACAATATCGTGTATTTATTTCCTGATACAGGAATTATAAATATTCGAGGAGGATACGTTGCTGAAAAAGATACGATATCTTCTCGGATTCAGGAATATGCAGAATATCTTTCATTTGGAGGCTTGACCTGTATTGATGAGCCGGGCAAGAATCATTTTGATCTGATCGGACAGGCCAACAATCGTTTTGCGGAAGCGCTCAATGAAAAATCGGGAACGTTATATGTAAATCTTTTCCCTTCTTACGCAAGTCGCGGTCAGCTATCCGGAGATGAAAAAGATCAAAGTGTTGATTATAACACATATATCGAATCGTACATAGAAACATGTTCTCCGCAATATCTGTCATACGATTATTATCCGTTTATCGGTACGACGGAGAGTATGCAGTATAATATAGAATCAACGTATTTTTCTAATTTGAATACTGTAAGAAGTGCGGCCGAAAGAAATGGGATACCTTTTTGGGTTTATATACAGGCAGGAGGAATGTGGGAAGGTCGTACGGATGTGCGAATACCTAATGAAAGTGAAGTTTTATGGCAGGTCAATACGGGGTTGGCATGCGGAGCGAAGGGGGTACAATATTTTCCTTATATGCAGCCGCCGGAATGGTCGGACATGGATAATGAGGCGGGGCTGATTAATAAGTTCGGTCAAAAAAATGCCATGTATTATTATGCACAAAAGGCTAACCGACAGATTCGGGCGATCGATCATGTCCTTATGAACGCATGTTCGACGGGTGTAATTGTGCATGGAAGTTCTCCTGCGTCGGTTTATGGAGAGATGAAGATTGAAAGTTATCGTCAGTTAAAAAGTGTTACGGGGGATGATGCTCTAGTAGGATGTTTTGATTATCGAGGAAAATCAGCTTTTTATGTAGTAAGTAATTCGATTATCAAAGAAAAGGCTGAAATTACGTTAAAATTTGATCAAAAGTATTGTTTTGATGTAACGCAGCGCGCGCAGGAAAGAAGTACGACAGCAAAAGAACTTAAATTGAAATTAGCTGCGGGGGAAGGGGCACTTGTACTACCAAGGTGAAAAATCAGCTATGAAAAAATATAAAATATTTGGTATTGACGAAGAACAGATACCGATAGGCGGATATATATCTCCTACACCGCAAAGTGAAAAGTATCCTGAAAAAGAAAGCTTGATCACGGAATCCGTGTATAAAAAAGTAAAAGAAAGCGGAATCAATTTTCTTATAGCGTTTTATGAATCATTGCAAACGCACCCTAAGGAATTTATGGAATCTTTAAGGTTGGCAGAAAAGTACGGGCTTCAGCTGATGATAAGAGATGATAATTTTTACGCGTATAGACCATATCAGGAAGCATTGTTTGTACAGTCTCTGAAAACATACAAAGATAGTCCAGCGTTTTCAGGGATACATGTTTGCGACGAACCAGGCAGTAAAAAGTTTGACTTATTAAAACAAATGCAAGAATCGATGCAAAGAAATTGTCCAGGGAAAACCTGTTATGTCAATTTGTTTCCGCATTTTGCTACGCCTAAACAATTGGTGAGTGATTTAAGCGCTGGGGATGAAAATCCAGATTATGATTATGAAAGATATTTACGCGATTATATTAGGATAGTGAAGCCTTCGTATATTTCGTTTGATTATTATCCATTGACAGAGAAAGAGGGTAAAATTTATCCTGCGTATTATAATCAAATCAATATGATACGCGAAGCGTCAAAGGAAGCGAAAATACCTTTTTGGTGTTTTGTGCAGACAACGAATTGGTGGCCGCCGTTTCGTACACCGGTATTTTCTGAAATTTTGTTTCAGGTTTGCACATGTCTTGCGTTTGGTGCGCGAGGTATACAATATTTTCCGTTTTGCACGCCGAACGGGGAAACAGGAAACGAAATATTTCATTCGGCTGTATTGGATCTAGACGGAAATCGTACTTCGGTATTTGCGGCGGTGCAGTATGCGAACGAACATATACGGGCTGTATCGCGGGTTCTTATGACGTTCGAACATATAGGTATGCTTTTTGCAGGGGAACTTCCCGCTGAGTTGCCTGATTCCTGCGTCATCGCGTTGCCGGATTTTGTAGTAGGATTTTCTGGCAAACACACATTGGCGGGTGTGTTTGAAAGAGGAAATGAGCTTGCAATGTATGCGGTAAATTCGGATATGTTTGAAGAGGAAGAGTTGGAAATAAAATTCAGTTCCAAGAGAAATATGGCGGTAATTTTAGGCAATCAAAAGTTATATTTTAATTCGGAAAGCATAAAATTGCGGATTGAGGCAGGAAGAGGGGTGCTGCTGGAGTTTTTTCAAAGATGAAGAATGTGTAAATGAATGGCGGAAACCAGGAAGATAATTCAATACAGAATAAGGAGCAAAGTGATGAAAAAAAAGTTGATCATGTTATTGGTATTTATGTTTATTTGTTGCGTGGGTATTTTATTTTCTGCATGCAAGAATGAGCCCAAAAAGCCTACCGGTGAATCGATAAAGGCAGTTTCGATCATTGGGGCAAAAGATTATGTAATAACGGAATCGGTAACAGATTTTTCTTTTATAAAGGCAGCCACTGGCGTGCTGAGTGATGAGACAACCAAACAAGTGTTAGCGGACACTTCCAAGGTCGTTTTGGGAAAATCAGGTAAATATGAAATTACGTACACATTTACGGAAGGCGGAAAGACTATTACGGAAACAAAAACGGTAACAATATATGGTCTCCCTGAACTCACAGCTAAGGAAACGACGATATACTACAGTCAAGCAGCGGAATATGATGTACGCTCAATGGCGACAGCAACGGATAGTTTCGGGAATTCCTTGCAAATTAAAGTATTATCCGACGGTGGATTTGCTATAAACCGATATGTATACGCAAGTTATACAGTTAAATTTTCAGTAGCCGATCCGGCAGGACAAGAATTAGAAGCGGAGGCAAAGTTGCACGTGGTTCGTGAAGAGGATAAAGAACCTTTCGTTAGCGGATATGATTTTGATACGTCTGAAAATGAGCTTATTTTATATGCGGATCTGAAAGGACAGGAATTATTCTGTGTGGAAACAGAAGGAGGGTATGTTTTTCCTGATGATAAGGTATTTTACGATAGCGATAAGCATGAGTTGCGTATGCCGGCCGATGCATTTGACGGTATGTCGGATACAGAATATTCTTTGATTGTGCGTTCTACTCACGGTTATACGAATTCAATTGTTGATTTTTCTGATTCGCCGATAACCATAGAGATGGAAGGGTTACGTTTTACAAGAGAAAAAGGTAAAATAAGTTTACCTGTTGCCAATATCAATGTGTTTGGCGAATATGAAACACAAAAGACATTGATTTCCGCGGATGGAAATAAAACAGATGTTACCGAAGTGGTTCCACAAGACTTGAATGAAGGCGTTTACGATTTGCAAATTGAAGTAGAAAATGTTTATGGGGCAAAAGCAAGCCGTATTGTACAAATCAACATTGTATCGTCTGATGCATTTGCTGCGCTTATTGACGATGCCGGTTCACGCGAAAAAGAAAGTCTATACAGAGCCGAAAATTACGTTGGATCTGTCAATGGATACACGGATGAAGAAGTAGACGGCGTTGCGGGAGTTTATAAGGTTGTGCCGACGGCTGATTCGACTGAAAATGCCAGTCAAATTATTTGGGAGCCGTTTGCCACGGATTTAGAGAAATTTAGTTGGTTGGCATTTGATGTTTGTGTATCGGATGCAACGGATGCAACCACCATTCAGTTTTTATGTGAATTTCATGCATTGATATTGCGCGACGGTGCTAAGATGCCTTTTACGCCTGGAAAATGGACGACTTTGAGTATTGATCTGCAATATTTAAAAGAGTTGAATAACGCGGGTGTTATAACGGATACATATGGATTTTCGTTATTAACAAAAAATCATAAAAACCCTTATTACGTGAAAAATGTTCGTTGGGTTGCGGCAGAAGCAGGGTTGAGAAGCTCGTTTGAAGGTTCGTGGGAGGTCTGCAATGAACTGTATGTCCCTTTGGGGAATGAAGGGGTCGGAGTAACTGCAGAAATCAATCAAGATAAGGGATATGTAACGCACGGTGAAAAATCCATTAAGTTGACCGGACTCGGTCAGGAAGGTGGGTACAATTTTGTTGTCAATCATGCAGGATGGTTTTCCACAGACGGGTATACGCATTTTGCTGTAGATGTTCAGCTTGTTGTGCCGGAAGGAACACAAAATGCGGTAATTGTAATATATACAGGTGTTTCGCCTTGGTTTTATAATTCGGGTACAGCATTGGAGATCAGACCTGGCGCATGGTATACCATAGAATTACCAATTCCTGCAAATTCTACATATATTCAGTTGACCGATGCCGCTCAGCCTGTCGGTGGCGGAGGTCTGGGTGAAGGATGGTCTTTATATTTGGATAATCTTCGTTGCGTCAGTCATGTTTAAAAGGAGATTGGCTGTTAGTATGTGTGATGTATCAAAAGTCTTTTTATTTGCAGAAGAAGAATTTCATAAATATATAACTGCTGTTTGTGGTGAAGAAGAATGCAGAATTGAGTTGCAAATTGATCCTTCGATTGGGAAAGCAAGAACGGTTTCTATGTTGGATGACGGTTGGCGAATTGATGTATCTGGCGGATGCGGTAAAATTATAGGGTTGAATGAACGCAGTTTGCTTTTAGGAATCTATCGTTTTTTTGTCTATATCGGATGTCGTTTTTTGGCGCCAGGAAAAGAATATATTCCAAAATTGCAAATGAGGGAACTGTTTGTCAAAACCGAAGAATTTCCCAAAAATCGTTATCGGGGTGTAGTGATTGAGGGGTCTTCTTCTTTAGAGGACTCTTTACGAATGATCGATTATGCGGCAAAAAATGGAATTAATTCGTATTTTATACAGGGATTTAACGGATATCCTTTTTTTAAGCGTTATTATATCGAACAGGGGTTTCCTGCTTTAAACGGCGAACATTTTTCCTATGAAACAGCAACGCGATATTGTTCTATACTCGAAGAAGAAGTAAAAAAGCGAGGGATGTTTTTGCATTCAGTTGGGCACGGATTCAATTTATTGTCGATTGGCTATGAAAAATATGGCTGGGATAGAGCGGATGACACGGAGGCAGAACCCTGCAGAGAACATTTGGCTGAAATCGGTGGTCGACGCGGATTTTTTGAAGGTGTTCCGATTAATACAAATTTATGTTATTCAAATCCAAATGTCCGCCGCGTTATGTCGGAAAAGGTAGTCGAATACGCGAAGTTGCACCCGAAAACAGATTTTCTACATGTTTGGTTAGCGGATGGTCTGCAAAATCATTGTGAATGCGACAGATGCAAAAAAAAATCAGCTAGCGATTGGTATATAATTCTTCTTAACGAAATTGATAGGAAGCTAACGGATCAAGGTATTAAAACAAAAATTGTATTTTTAATCTATACCGATTTATTAACGCCTCCGGCCACAGAGCGAATAAAAAATGAAGACAGATTTGTAATGATGTTTGCGCCCATAGCAAGATCGTATCTTTATTCATATGAGGGACTGGATGACAAAGTAAAAAAAGAAGAAGAAAAATATCGATCTTTTCCGCGCAACAGATCACCGTTGTTTATTTCTGTTGAAACAAACCTTGTTTATCTGAAAAAATGGCAAGAGATATTTCATGGAGATATATTTACTTTCGAATACTACTTAATGTGGGACTGTTATAAAGATTACGGAATGCAAAAGCTTTGTGAAGTTTCAATTCGCGACGCGCACACATTGTCGAAATTAGGTATGAAGGGCATGCTTTCGTGCCAAGTTCAGCGTTCATTTTTTCCGGATGGTTTTGTATTTTATGCGTTGGCGAGGGCGATGTTGGATTCCGAAGCTGATTATAAAACTGTTGTGTGGGAGTATTATTCTTGTTATTATGGAAGGCATGGTGTTGTGATTGCCGAAAAAATGCGGGAATTGAGCGACGAGAAAATATTTGAATACAATCGGGCAGAGACATTGCCGCAGGACATAATTGCTGCAAATGCTTTTCAAAGGGCGGTCGAAAAAGCAAAAGAATTACAAGAATATATAGAAAGCTTAGAAGGGGAAAATGAATTTGAAAAATTAAACTTGGAAGAACTTGCGTGCTATATTGAAATTATAAAATTGCAGTGCAAGGTAATGCAGGAAGCTGCGAGGGGACAGGATGTATCGATTCGGTATACACGTGAGGTGCGCCCCATGATTTGTTCTGCAGAAAAAAAATATAAGTGCGATTTAGACGGAATGACTATGGATCTGATATTTTCAATTCAGGCGAACGGAGGATGGACTCCCTTGCCAAAACACTTTGAAGATGTAACAATAAATAATTCATGCAAGAAAAAAGCGTAGAATAAATGATATTGAATGCAATAACGAACTAATTGTAAATATGATTGAGGCGAACTACAATGCGAGTTTTAATAGCATCTTTTCAATGTGAATCGAACAGTTTTGCGGAAAGTCATCCAAAAGAAACAGATTTTGAGTATTTTGAAGGGGAGGACATTTTTCGGAAATTGGTTGTAAAAAAGATATTTACGGAAAACGGAATAAGCGTGATTCCGTCCATTTACGCAAATGCACTGCCATCCGGAACGGTAGAAAATGATATTTATGAAAAATATTTACAAAAAATTTTAAGAATTGTTGAAAAAAATCCGGATTTGGAAGGGATTTATATTTATGTACATGGAAGCATGGAAGTTCGGGGGATAGGGAGTGGTGAACTTTATTTGTTGCAGAAAATTCGAAAAATAGTTGCGGATACATGTCTGATTGCTCTTACCATGGACTTACATGCGAATATTCCGAAAGAAATGGAAAAATACGCGAATATTATCTGTGCTTATAAAACGGCACCGCACATAGATCAACAAGAAAGTCAGATAAGAGCCGCGAAAGCGTTGGTGTATTGCTTAAAACACGGAGTAAGTCCTGTTACGCACATTGTCAAAATTCCGATGCTGGTTAAGGGAGATACAATGTTGACTCGTTATGAACCGCTTAAGAGTTTAGAAGAATCAACAAGGATTTATGAACAGCAAGAAGATGTGTTTGGGGCAAATTTATTTTTCGGACACTGTTGGGTTGATGCTATAAATACGAGCGCATCGGCTGTAGTGAGTTCAGCAAATGCTGAAAAAGCGGAACGGTTGGCTAAGGAACTTGCGAATCGTCTTTGGGAAACGCGCAAACAATATAAGTTTTTTATAGAAGCAGAAAGTCCGCAAGAATGTGTCGATAGAGCAATTAAAGGGTCTGAAAACAGAATTTTTATAACGGATAGCGGTGACAATACAACGGCAGGAGCTGAGGGAAAGTCATTAATCTTGTTAAAAATGCTTCTCGACAGTGAGACGAATAAAAAGACCTGTGTAGCGGGTATCACACATAAAAAGATAGTGGATGCGCTATGGGAAGAACCGGATGGAAGTGAGGTTACAATTACTTTTTTAGATGGACGATCGGGGCGAGTGAAAGCACATGGAGAGATTCTCGGCTGGGCGAAAGAGATCATAGGAAGAAGCCTGACAATCTCATTCGGTGCGGTTGATGTAATATTTACTGAATTGCGGAGCGCATTTATAGAAAAAGGTAATTTTGATAAAGCAAATGTGGAATTGACGGATTATCGGATAGTTGTTGTAAAATTGGGCTATTTATTCGAAGAATTGAAACCTTTTGCGGATCGAGAGTTATTTGCTTTGACGGATGGGGCCAGTTGTGTGGAACTATCGCGCTTACCGCTAAAAAAAATCATGCGGCCGATGTTTCCGTTGGAAGATTTTGAATGGAAGGCTTAATGCCATCAGATTTTTAAAATAGAAAGAGTATATTGGAGGTAAACAATGTCTTATTATAACAAACAGGAATCGGAGCAACGAATCAAAAAAGTAGCAGAATTGTTGCGGCAAAATAACGTTGATATAGCGTTAATCTATTATGATGAATTAAACATTGCAAATGGATGGTATCTTACGGGTTGGTGTCCGCAATTTGAAAAGGGTGCGGTATTGGTAGCGAGGGACGGTAGTACAATGCTCTTAGGCGGCCCGGAAAGTGAACCTTTTGCGATACAATCATCTGCAATCAATAATACGCGTTGTTTTAAAGCGTTTATGGTGCCGGATGAAGAATATCCCAATGCTACGATAATCGGATTTGATGAATTATTTGCGGAATTAAACAAAAAATTCCCTGTAAAAAAAGTTGGGTTAATAGGCACGAACGAAATGCCTTACGAAGTACATAAGCAACTGGAAGAAGGATTCCGGGGCGTAGAATTGATTGATTTAACCGAATCGTATTTAAAATTTCGTTACGTAAAAAGCGATTGGGAAGTGGAGCAGGCTCGGGCAGCTACAAAATTAAGCTATCTCGCTTACAAAGCGATGGCAGAAAAAGTAAAAGCCGGTGTTTGCGAATATGAAGTGGCTGCTGCGGGAGAGGCTGTATGCCGGGCAAACGGTGCAAATGGATTTGCCTATCAGACGATCGTCGGAAGCGGAGTACGTTCCAATGCTGTTGTACCTACTGCGACGAACAAAGTAATGGAGAACGGAGAGATGGTAATGCTTGGGATTGCGCCTCGTGTCAACGGATATGCGGGGACGTTTGGACATACGGTTCCGGTCAGCGGCGTATACACGCCCGAACAGCGAAAATGTCTGATTGACATGATTGAAGTGATGAAAGTTACAAAGAGCATGTTGAAGATAGGAAATACCGGGCGTCAGATCGATGCGGAAGGTCGTAAATTGTATGAAAAAGGCGGGTATTTGAAATATATGGTATGTCCTTTTGCTCATACGATGGGGTTGATGGAAGCAGAGGCTCCTTTTTTTGGACCGAACAGTGACGATGTTTTGCAAAAAAACATGATCGTGAATGTGGATGTGAGCTTTTTTGGACATCCGACGCTCAATGGGTTGCGTGTAGAAACATGTTATGTAATTACGGAAAACGGTGCGGAAGCGTTGTGTCCGGAATTTGAAGAAGAACTATTTAATTATATAAAATGAGGTAAAAGAAATGAAATACGGTAGAAAAAACTGGGTTTTTTGCGATGGAGATCTTCCTCCGCATGGAGATAATCCTGAATTTTTAGGGCATGAGGCATTGATGATCACCAATGTATCAAAACGGAATGCACATATTCGGATCAAAGTTTTGTTTGAAGATAAAGAGCCATACGATAAAATTACATTGGATTTACCGGCGGAGCGTACAATATGTCTTCGTCTGGATTATCCGATCGGGAAAGAAAAGTATCAGATACCTTTTGGGCAATACGCATTGCATGTTATTTCAGATGTTCCTGTATGTGCTTGTTTCGGAAGATTGGATGTGCGTCAGGAAAATATGGCTTATTACAGTCTTAGCGGATATTCTTTTTAAGGATAATTTTTGCAAAGGTATATAATTAAAGTAAATAAAATACGTGTAAAAGGAGGAAATACGGTATATGATTATGACAGTCAAAGGACCGATTGCAAAAGAGGATTTGGGCACTACTTTGCCTCATGAGCATTTGCTGATTGATTTGAAAGTTTTTACCGAACCTCCTGAAGATAAAAAAAGTATTTTTTACGAAAAGCTTTCCTTACGGAATCTTCGTTATGTAAAGCGTGATCCCTATTTAATACAAGATAATGCCTTGATGACAGATGTGCAAACTGCGATTCAGGAAATGGTGCAATATAAGGCGGAAGGCGGTCGTTCTTTGGTGGATGTCTCGTTGCGTGAGATCGGAAGGGATCCGAAAGCGTTATATAAAATCAGTGAAGAAAGCGATGTAAATATTATCATGGGATGCGGGTATTACGTTGCGGCGGCACATCCCAAAGGAATAGCTGCATATACAGAACAAGAATTAGCGGCACAAATAGTACGGGATATAGAAGAAGGCGTAGATGGAACGGGGATAAGAGCCGGCGTGATCGGAGAAATCGGTACAAGTGCAACGGTTACGCCGGAAGAATGGAAGTGTGTGCGGGCATCAGGCAGGGCACATATGGAAACAGGGAAAGCCATTCATATCCATACCAGTTTATATGAACGCAACGGAACAGACATTGCTAAAAAATTGATAGATATGGGGGTTCGTCCGGAAAAAATAGCCATCGATCATATTGATGTCGACTTACGGGAAGATTATATTGCCTCTTTATTGGATTTAGGCGTTTATGTTGAGTTTGATAATTTCGGAAAAGAATTTTATATCAGTAAAAGAGAGGGCAATGCACTGAATGGCCGTTTTGCGTATGACTTGGAACGTGCAACGACCGTTGCAAGATTTGTTGAAAAGGGATACGTCAAACAAATATTGCTGACAAATGATATTTGTATAAAAAACATGTTATGCAGCTATGGCGGTTTTGGCTATGGGCATATCTTGACGGATATAAAACCGATGTTATCGGATTGCGGAGTATCAGATAGGGATATAGCGCAGATGATTGAAAAAAATCCGGCTGATTTTTTGGATTAGCTTAAAAAATGAGAAAATTAAAAAGTCCAGAAACCAGATTTTTAAAGTTGATTAAGTAAAATAATGAGGGTAAAAATGTTTTACAGTAAAATTGAACCGGCTGAATATGAAGAAAGAATTTGCGTTTTAAGAAAAAGGATGGAAAAAGACGGTGTAGATCTTGTTATAGGTTTTTCCAACCTGCTTGAGATAGGAATTGTGCGTTACTATTGTGGATTTGCTCCCGTGAACGAAAGTTCTGCGATCGTTATTCCTGCGGATGGTAAGGTATATGTTTGCAGTGGTCAGGCATCCTATGATTATTGTTTGGTTGAAAACAAGTTAAAGAACAGTGAAATCAGCATTTTGCCGGAAATAGGTGAGGTAAGCGGATTTGAATACAACACTCCCGGTCAATTGGATTTTGAAGATCTATTTAAAAAAATAAAGGGTAACAAGGTTTATAAAAAGATCGGGGTGATTGGGCGGTTAATTTTTCCTTCTATCATCTATAAAAAGATAGAAAAAGTTTTTTCTGGGGCGGAAATTGTTGATTACGATGATGCGCATTATGCCCAGCGTCTGATTAAAAGCAAATACGAAATTGAGTGTCTTAAAACCAACTGGGAAATTGTTTCGCAGATGTTTGCGGAGGTGGTGCCAAAAATCCGTGTTGGAATGACGGAGCGCGAAGTGCAGGGATTATTCGAATATTCCATGCTGAAACTTGGTG
Source organism: uncultured Bacillota bacterium (assembly GCA_949287105.1). Lineage (GTDB taxonomy): Bacteria > Bacillota > Clostridia > Christensenellales > Borkfalkiaceae > Borkfalkia. The sequence continues at coordinate 5,407 of CASEFE010000159.1, read as the reverse complement.
CGGAAAGCTATGTGCAATCGTTTGCTCCGATGGTAGCGACCGGCAAAAAAAATTCTTACATAAGCATGTGCCGAAATACGTTGAAAACCATTTGCGAAAGCGAGATCATAAATCTTGCGGCAGGCGTGAGTTATGAAGGGTATAATGGCATTATTTGTTCTCCGTATGTTTTGGGGCCAATTCCACAGAAAATTAAAGATGCGGTAAGATGTGCCTATGATGCATTAAACGAAGCCTCTTCAAAGATGAAACCGGGAGTGTCTTGTGATATTGTGCTCAATGCTTATACGGAATATCTGAAAAAGTACGGTTATTTAGAATATTGCCCGTATGGAAGTCTGCACAGTACAGGAATGTTGGAATGTGAAGCTCCGGCCTTTACGGCGGAAAATAAGTTGGAAATCAAGGAAAACATGGCGATGTGTATCGATGCTTATTTTAAGGGTATGGAATGGGGCTCGTTCAGAATTGAGGATTGTTATCTGATTGAAAAACAGGGTGCAGTCAGAATGACAACTTATAATGATAAAGCGTTGCCGAAGATTTTTTAGACAAAAATTAAATAAAACTATTTTGTAAAATTTTTGCTTAAAGTAAAAGATAAAAATTCTGGATTTAATTTTAAATTAAACCCAGAATTTTTTATTAAAAAAGCATATAAAGAAATTTTTGTTGGAATTATTTTTATAGACAAAAAAAGGAATAGAATCTTTCAGTTGATATAACAGTTAGTTTGATTTAATTAAAATAAATACAATGCAAAAAAGCATTTAAAAAATTATTTCAATAGGAAATAGCGTTAAGCTGGTACGTTTATAAAATTTATTATAATTTTGACTGAAACACTTGACAATTTTGTTTAACTGTATATAATGTATATATACACTAAAAACACGTGGTGAAAAATGAATGTAATAATAAGCAATACAAGCGATGAACCGATCTATGAACAAATTTATAAGCAGATCCGAAGCGGGATATTAAGAGGGGAATATAAAGAAGGGGAAGCTTTGCCCTCCATTCGCGCTCTGGCAAAAGATTTGCGTATCAGTGTGATTACAACAAAGCGAGCGTTTGATGATTTGGAGCATGATGGGTTTATATTTACAATTCAAGGGAAAGGAAGTTTTGTTGCGGCTAAGAATAAGGCTTTGGTAAGAGAAGAGCATTTACGCAGAATTGAGCAAAATTTTCGTGCAGTGGCAGAACTTGCAGAGCAGGCGGATATTTCAAAAGCGGAACTAAAAGAAATGTTTAGAATGGCAATAGAGGAGAACGAAACATGACAAATGTGGTGCAGATAGAAAGATTTACCAAAAGATTTAAAAATTTTACAATAGATAAAATAGATTTTTGCGTTCCGCAAGGGGTTGTAGTGGGGTTTATTGGCGAAAATGGAGCAGGTAAAAGTACCACTATGAAAGGAATACTCGGCTTGGTGAATCCGGATTCGGGTAAAATCATGGTTTTTGGTAAACCTGTAGAATCACTTAGTCGCAAAGATAAAAACAGGATTGGGTCAGTATTGGGCGAAACAGCTTTGCCGGAAAACCTTACGTTGAAAGAAATATCGGATGTTATGGAACATGTTTTTTTGCGTTGGAGAAAAGATGTGTTTTATCGCTACGCGGAAAAATTTTCGTTGCCTATTGATAAAAAAGTTCGTGATTTTTCTCGTGGAATGAGGCAAAAAGTATCGTTATCGATTGCGCTTTCGCACGAGGCTGAATTCTTAATTCTTGATGAACCAACGTCTGGATTGGATCCGGTTGCTCGTGATGAAATTTTGGATATTTTATATGATTTTATGCAAAATGAAAAACATTCAGTGCTAATTTCTTCGCATATATTATCTGATCTAGAAAAAATATGTGATTATATCGTATTCATTCATGATGGGAAAATAGAGTTTGCGGAAGAAAAAGATATTTTGGCAGAAAGATATGCGATTTGGAGAGGTTCGCAGGAAGCGCTGAAACAATTAGATCCTTCTGCCGTTGTTTCCGTAATGTGCGGAGAATACGGCACAAGTGCTCTTGTTTGGAGGGAAAAACTTTCGGGTGAGAAGGGATTGGATCGTGCCGGTATAGAAGATATTATGCTTTATTTTATCCGAGGTAAAAAAGTTAGCTAAAAGGAGAAAAATATGTTTGGTATAATTTTAAAAGATATAAAGAATGTTCGATCACAGATATGGTATTATGGTGTTTTGCTGCTTGTATTTTTTGTGATCAGTATAGCAACAGCGAATTTATATTTTTACGCGGGGTGTATTGTTTTTTTTGCTGTGGCTTTGCCGGTATCAGCGCTTGCTTATGACGAAAAAGATAATTGGGATAAATTTGTGCTTGCAGCAGGGATTGGCAGAAAGCAGATTGTAGGGGCGCGATATGTTTTAAGCGTGATGACATTTCTTCCTATTTGGCTTATTTGTTTTCTTTTTTTAATTTTTCCGAAAATGGAATTGTATACAACATTAACAGTGATCTTTTTTTATGGGGCGATTGGGTTATTAACGGCCGATATAATCATACCTTTGATTTTTTCTGTGGGGGTAGAAAAAGCCAGGACTATTTATATTGTAATGATACTTTTTGTTTTGTTACTGGGCGCAGGTATTGCGTATATAGTTTCAAAATTCGGAGGGCTTGCGGTTCTGTCTGTTTCTTTAGGGTTCTTTTTATTGGCAGTGATTGGCTTTTATATTTCGCTAAAAATATCTCAACACGTCTACTCAAACAAAGATTTTTAGTTGTTTCATAGTACTATGTCAGGCGTAATATGGTTAATTATAAAATTTGCGGAGTAAATTCCTTTACAATTCAACCAAAAAATGATACACTTTAATAGTTACAAACAGGAACACAGAGGAGAAAAGGCATGGCGGATAAAGAAAAGCAAGATGCGATTCTGCGTGAATTTTTTGAGGGGGAGCCGTCGGCGGATCAATTCTTGAAATTCCAAGAATTGATGATGCGATATGAATCTGCAATTCGTGAGATACGCACGAAGTTTGAGGTTTTGAATGCGGAGTTGTCTCTACGCAAAAGCAGAAATCCGATAGAGAGCATACAGTCTAGGGTTAAAAAACCTTTTAGTATCGCAGAAAAACTACATAAACTGAATCAGCCTCTTACAATGCCGTCGATTATAGAAAACTTAAATGATGTGGCTGGGGTGCGAGTAATATGCTCTTTTATAGACGATATCTATAATGTTGCAAACATGCTTGCAAGTCAAGATGACATAACGGTAGTAACTGTAAAAGATTATATTCGGAAACCAAAGCCAAACGGATATCGCAGTTATCATATGATCGTTGAAGTGCCGGTATTTTTTTCAAGCGGAAAGTGTATGACGCGTGTTGAAATACAGCTTCGCACAGTAGCAATGGATTTTTGGGCGAGCCTTGAACATCAGATGAAATACAAAAAAGAGAATGCGGATCGGCCAGAGATTGCATCGGAGTTAAAAAGCTGTGCGGAGACGATCGCGGCGACGGATGCTCGAATGATGGGGATTCGCAAACGTATTGAACAATTGCAGGAAGAGAAGGTATGAATTGGTGCGTCGGACAAAAGAATTTGTCCGACGCTTGTATATTTTGCGTCCTGTAAGGTTTTTGGGCTTCTTTACTTGCCAAGGAAGAAAAAATATTATATAATAAAGCCAATGAATGCGAATAGCAATACTCGTAAAGCTAAAGGAAAGGGGTCAATAATATGTCCAAAGATTTGTCGGGAATATCTTCGCAAGAATTTTGGCAGTTACAAAAGAAGATTGACGTCGAAAAGTGGTTGGCGAGTGAACGGGCGGGGCGGGATCTATGCGGTTCGATGAGCTGGTGTGTTTTTTGTATAAAAGCGGAAGAGTTCCCTTGTGCGAAAGCGCAGTTTCGTGAAAAACTGGATCGAGCGTTGGACGATGTTGTAGATGATATAATTGAAAATCAAGAAAGGGTTGCGGAGGTTATGCCTGCTGAAGACAAAGCTGAAATGCGGGAAGATGAGGATGCGGAAAGCAGTCAAAAGCAGGTGGCTTTTTCGAAGATGGAAAATAAGCCGGATAAAAGAAGAAAGAAGCGGAAAATTATAGAGGTTCCGGAGGGATATCAGCTGGTAACCCGTTATCGTCGGTCCTTTCGTGCAAGAATAATACAAAGTGTTACTTTGCAGGATTTATATACGGAAATTAAAAACTCATTGCTTGGATTGAGTGGAATTAAAAGCCGGGTCGGGCAAAACGGTGAAAACTTCAAATCGGGCAAACAGCGGATAGCGAAATTATGTATCAGCGGAAAGACTTTGTCCTTATTTTTATCGTTAGATCCGGGATTATATGAAAATTGCCCTTACCGTGTGGAGGATATGTCTGATCGTAAGACGCATGCAAATACGCCATTGCGCATTAAGATAACCGGCAAGCGGACGTTAAAACAGGCTAAAATGTTATTGCAGGATCTTGCAGAAAAATATGATCTTATCAATGTTGGAAGTTTATTTTCAGATTTTCATTATGCTTATCAGGATGATGAATATTTGATTAGGAAGGGATTGATTCGACCGTATCAGGTTTTGGTAAAAAAGCGGAGTAAGACAGATGCTATAAAAACTGAATAAAAGACATAAAGTTGTGTTTAGAACCAAAAAATAAGTTACTGTTGCATTTGCAACAGTAATTTTTTATAATGAATGTTACAATAAGGTTGACGAAAAGCAAAAGCTGTTTCGAATATAAAACTGAGAGGTTATAAGACATGAAAAGATGTGCAATTTGTGGTGAAGTAGTTGCGGATGATGTAACGGTATGTCCGGTTTGTAAAGCGACGAAATTTGTGCCGATTGATGAAAATGCGGAAATTAAATTTGCTTGCGTACACGAAGTAGGTGTGGCGAAGGGATTAGATGAAGAAGTTGTAAAAGGATTGCGCGCGAATTTTGAAGGCGAGTGCACGGAAGTAGGAATGTATCTTGCTATGGCGCGTGTTGCTGAACGTGAAGGTTATCCTGAGATTGCTGAAGCGTACAAGCGTTATGCTTATGAAGAAGCGGAACACGCATCAAAATTTGCGGAATTGCTTGGTGAATGCATTACAGATTCCACAAAGAAAAATCTTGAACTGCGTGTAGCGGCGGAAACGGGCGCGTGCGCAGGTAAGCTTTCGATTGCAAAACGTGCGAAAGAGCTTGGGTATGATGCGATTCACGATACGGTTCATGAGATGGCAAAAGATGAAGCTCGTCATGGTGCGGGGTTTAACGGACTTCTCAAAAGGTATTTTAATAAATAATCGTTCTTTAAGATAAAAAAGAGCAGGCGTAAAGCGCAATTCCCATAGGGAATAAAAATCAAATAATTTTTAATAGGAATTGCACTTTCAAGCGAAATAAAAGAACTCCGAAATTTT
>CASEFE010000158.1 GCA_949287105.1 uncultured Bacillota bacterium | reverse complement strand
CTCGGGGTTACGGCAACCGGTTTTGATCGTGGGGTAGAGCAATTATCTTTTGACACGCTTTCAGGAAATTATGATAAACGGGCGAGGGTGGAGGAAGCTGTTGCGAAAATACGGGAGAAGCACGGATATTCAAAGATGCAGCGCGGAATTATGTTTGAGGATCCTTTGACGGTCAACATGGATGTTCGCGGAGAAAGGCTTTCCGGATTGAGAGGAATGGCCGAAGGAAAACAAAAAGAAGACGGATCTACTGTGCGGAGAAAGAAATGAAAGAAAAATTCAGGCTCAAAGAATTTGCAGAAAAACACGGATTGACCATGGGCAAAAAAAGTTGCTATGGGAATTACAGAGGATACCGCATACATGTCAAATATGCGGCAATGGGGAATCCTGCTTGCCTTATAACGGTTGTAACAAACACGAAGGGGCGGGAACAAGAAATAGAAAAATATCTGCAAAAAAACAAGCGGGAGCTGAAACTGACCAATTACGGCGTTGTAGGGATCGGGTTGATGGTAAGTCCGCAGCTCTATATGAAAATTTTTGAGCAAATCGAAAAGATACTTGATAAAATAACGGGTTATTTGCATAAGGCCGGGTTTTCGGGAGCGGAAATATGTCCATATTGCGGAATGCCGATGGAGAATGGCGGGATCGAAATGGTCGAGTCGGGCATTCCGTTCCGTGCACATGAAGAATGTTTTGAAGCGGCTTTGGAAGTTGCGCGGCGGCGTGAAGAGGAAGAGCTTCAAAAGCCTTCGAAGAGAGCGGTCGGATTTGCGGGTGCATGTCTTGGAGCATTGGCCGGCGCTGCTTTATTTATTCTGATGTATCTTTGGTGGAATTTTGCGGCACTGGGCGTAGTGGCAGGCGTTTTATTGGCAGGGTATTTATACGGCCGTATGGGAGGGAAATCAACAAAATTCAAAGTTGTATGCAGTTCATTGGTACCCTTGATCGTTACATTGCTTGTGTATTTAGGGTGTTTGCTCATACAGGCAGGTTTATCCGATGCAGGTACAAATCTTTGGAATAAAATCATGACAGATTTTGCAAATGACAGTGAATACCGTCTGCAAGTACTGCTCAATATAATTTTTATATTCCTGTTGGATTTTATGAGTACGGTGTATATTTTGTTTTCGTATCTGCGGACCCGACGCCGGATTTCAGCAAACATGTTTAGATCAGAGGAGAAAATGTGACCATGTTGATAGATTTTCACGCACATGTATTTTTGGATAAATTGGCGGCGGGAGCGGTATCTTCGCTTGCACAGAAAGCCGGGCTTACTCCGTTTGCGGACGGTACTGTATCCGGAACGAAGAAATTGATGGCAGAACAAGGTGTAGACCGATTTGTTTCTTTGAACATTGCGGTAGCTCCGCGCACACAGAAAAATGTGAATGAATTTGCCGTTTCTTTGTTGCAGGATGAGATGATTATACCGTTTGGTTCCGTGCATCCGGATTCTGAGGATGCGCTTACAGAACTTGAAAGGCTTCGGGATGCGGGAATACGCGGGATCAAATTTCACAATGAATATCAAAATTTTTATGTGGATGACGAGAAAGCATTTCCGATTTATGAAAAATGCACGGAGCTTGGGTTGATCATGCTTTTTCACGGAGGGGCAGACAGAGGGTTTGCGCCTCCCGTTAAAACGGCGCCTTTTCGCATGCGGAAAGTAGCGAATCGGTTTCCGGAAGCAAAAATCGTGGTGGCGCATCTTGGCGGACAAGCGATGGAGGAAGAAGCGGTCGATCAATTGGCGGATACAAATGTATGGGTCGATACCAGTTTTGCGGCAATGTGCGTATCGGCTGAAAAAGGAGAAGAGGTGATTCGGGCGTTCGGAGAAGATCGCGTGTTGTTCGGGACGGATTGCCCTTGGGATACTCCGGTTCATACGGTGCAGTGGTTGGAAAGTATGACCTTTTCAAAGCAAGTTTTGGATAAAGTTTATTACGAAAACGCTTTAAAATTATTGGGCGAACGTAAATAAAGAAATATTTCATAGCTTTCCGGGTCAGACGGCTTTTGCTGATCGATCGGAATTTAAGAAAAATATTTAATAAAAATAAAATCAAAACCTGTTATGGGGAAACAGAAACGACGCCTGAAACGAAATGTTTCAGGCGTCGTTTGAAGTATAAAAGTTTTTTAAGATTATTCAGCGTTTTTGAAAAACTTTTTTCGGTGCGCCGCAGATCGGGCAAACCCAGTCGTCGGGCAATTCTTCGAAGGGTGTATTGCCGTCGTACACGTAATTGCAAACGGGACAAACATATTTGTTTGCAGATACTTGGGGTTCATTTTCATCTGCCTGATAGGTAGGGCTGTTTTTCGCTGTTTTGCCTTTGATGACGTTATGATAGTAAGAATAGGTCATGGGGGTGGCGTTTTGTACCGTATCGGCCCCGATCACTTCACCGAGAAAAACGGTATGAGTGGAAGTATCCATGGTGTCGATAACTTTACAGGCGATATAGGCGCAACAGTCTTCAAGAACGGGCATTTTATCTTTGATGGCATACGAAACTTGGCTGAATTTATCAAAATCCTTGCCTGATCGGAAGCCAAATGTACCGATAATGGAGGGATCGCTTGTTTCGCTGAGAACCGAAATGGCGAAATAACCGCAGTCGCGAATACAAGAATTGGTAAAGTTGTCTTTATTGATGCTGACCATCACGGTGGCAGGGTTGGATGTGATCTGAGCGGCACAGTTTGCCGTGCAGCCGGTCGGCCTGCCGTTATCCCAGGTAGAGACGATGTAAACACCGTATGAAAGAGAATAAAAAGCTTTGCTGTTCATAAGATCTCCGGATTTATATGTGCAAAATTTGCATGGATGCAGCACATATTCTAGCTTAATAATTTTCTGCTTTCAACTGGAAGTATGCTTTCGGATGTGCGCAGACGGGGCAGACTTCCGGTGCTTTTTTACCGATGACAATGTGTCCGCAATTGGAGCATTGCCAGATGCAGTCTTCGTCACGCGAGAAAACGAGTTCATTTTTTACATTATCGAGAAGAGCAAGGTAGCGCTTTTCGTGTTCTTTTTCGATTTCACCGACCTTTTCAAACAGATAGGCAATATGATCGAAGCCTTCTTCTTTGGCTTCTTTAGCAAAGCGGGCGTACATATCGGTCCATTCATAATTTTCACCGGCAGCGGCGTCCAAAAGATTTTCCGCCGTGGAAGCAATATCTCCGCCATGCAATAATTTGAACCAAATTTTTGCGTGTTCTTTTTCGTTGTTTGCAGTTTCTTCAAAGAGAGATGCGATCTGTACGAATCCGTCTTTTTTTGCTTTGCTGGCATAATAAGTATACTTGTTTCTTGCCTGCGATTCGCCGGCAAATGCCGCTTGCAGATTTGCTTCTGTTTTTGTACCTTTCAATTCTTTTGCCATAAATTTTTCCTCCAAAAATAATTATTTTTTACAGTCGGCGCAAAGTCCGACAAATTCAATCATAAAGTTTTCAATGCAAAATCCGTTCGTGTCGCCCATCTTTTCAAGCAGATCCTCGGCAGGGGGCAGGGGAGCGTCAAAGATTTTACCGCAATTTCGGCAGCGCATATGATAATGCTTATCTGTGCGAAAATCAAACTTGTCAGCGCCTTCACTTGTGCAAACTTTTGCAATTTGTCCTTTTCGCGCTAATAAATTCAGATTGCGATAAACGGTCGCTTTACTGATGTAGGGATGAATCCGTACAACTTCATTGTACACCGACTCTGCATCCGGATGATCCATGGTCTGCATCGTTTCTAAAATCAGTTGTCTTTGTACGGTATTTCTGTTTTCCATATAATAATTCCTGTTAAATGATAATTATTATTAATTAGTATTTTATCATAATAATAAAATTTGTCAAGTGTTTTTAGAAAATATTAAAAAATTTTTTATGGATTGACAAATGAGGTCAGCTGTTCTATAATAGAAAAGAAGAAAGTAGGAAGAAAAGAGCGAGAGAAAGACTTTATGAACTATGAAAGCAGTGAGCTATATTTTTTAGAAAAAGATGTTTTGCGGGAATTTGGTGAAGAGCTGGGCGGAAAAATTTTTATACGTTCGGCGAAATTGTATGCGGAGCTGGTCGTCACGACAGATTACCGAGGGAGCAAAACATTGGAGCGGCAGCTGACAAGGCTTGTATATCCGGTGTTGGCATATTATAAAACATTGATTGCGTTTGGATATCGAAAAGATATTGCCATCGAATATGTACGCAAGGAAATGCACAAAGCGGCGGAGGAATGTGCAGAAGTATTGGCAGCGCAGGTGCGTCCTGTTTTTGCTTTTCGTGCGTTTCGAGGAAACATAAAGAAATTTATGGAATACAAATTTCCTTCCGAGGCATGGATTTGTTCCGGGCTGAAAGCGAAGCGCAAGAAGATCACTTTTCAGATCGATCGTTGCCTTTATTGCGAATTTTCAAAAAAGTTCGGATGCAGTGAATTGGCTGAAGTGTTTTGTGATTATGAAAAGAAAGCGTTCGGCAAAGGAATGCGTCCAAAAATTGTTTTTGAGTGCGGAGGAGAAATTGCGCGGGGATATGAGGCTTGTTCTTTTTGTTTTCGGAAAGGAGAGAGAGGGGAAAAAGCGGAGTAATGAAAGCAAATAAAAAACAAAGAGTAAATCTTTTTTTCAAACATCGAAAAGCATTAAATCAAATAGGAAGAGTATAAATGCAAAATATAATTATCAAACGTCCTGAAACGGATGAAGAAATAAGAGGAATGGGGCAAGTTTTTTATGAGTCGTGGCATG
>CASEFE010000157.1 GCA_949287105.1 uncultured Bacillota bacterium | reverse complement strand
CAAGACTATGAATTTAAATCGACCATAACTTATCACGAATTGCGTGGGGAACAAGTTCATTATATTTTGTATTATAACCAGACTATGATTGAAAGCGAAAATAAAGACGATGAAAAAGAAGAATCTTTTAATATCGAAGGTATTCTGATCGTCGGAAATGAATCCTATGTCGTGCGCGGCGAAAGAGAAGAAGAACAGGATTTCGAACCCGGTGAAAACGAAACCGAAAGCGAACTGACCTTTACCGCTTACCGACAAGTCAATGACAGGCTCGTTCGTTACATCCGCATGGAACAGGAATTTGAAACTTCAACGGAACAGGACACGGAAACCGAACAGAAATTCACCTATACTTATTACGACGAAAATGAACGCGTCACACAGGCTACGACCGTTGAATACGAACAGGAAAACAATCGCCTTGAACTTCTTCTGACGGTGAAAGACGGTGAAAAAACGGATAAACTATATTTCCGGAGCACCGGAAAAACCGGAAATGAATTGCTTGTTAATGCCGTCATCAACAATACTCCTTATACCTTTACGATACAAATATTGACCAATGAGGCAGGCGATTCGTATTATTCCTATAATTTCTCGGACCATCAGGGCAACTTCGACAGATTTGACGATGACGACGACGATTAATATTTTTAGTGAAATTTTTACAGATTCAGAATAAACAACTATAAAAGAGCCATAAGACATCGATTTGAATCTTATGGCTCTTTTTATTGATTGTTGAATATCAAAAAATTATTTATTAAAATTTTACGGCTTTGTTTTTTAAGATTTTTTTCAATCCCTGATTTTCGTCAACTATTTTATACACTTATGATGTATTCTATATCTTATCCGTTTAATTTTAAATCCGAAGATCTTTTAACGTCCGTTACAATAAAGCCGACAATTCCCGACTTTACTTTATACATTAACTTTTGAACCATTCATATTCGCTATATTTTTGTAAAAGATCTATTGCAATGTCTGGATCGGATAAATCCTCAAAAGAAATATCTTTGTGATCAGTAACTTCATTTTTCTCATTTTTTTTGACAACGCTCCAATTATCCATATCATTGAATGTTACACGCTGTAAATTCACACAACCAAAAAAACATCCTTTCCCGATTTTGTTTACGCGTTCGCCTATTGTTACTTCCTCTATTTTTTTGCAATCCTGAAATGCATAATCTCCTATTTTTTCAAGAGACATGTTGCCTAAATCAACAACTTTGAAATCCGCTTTGAAAAATGCTTTTTCTTTTATTTCTCTGACATCATATCCGATACTGTAACTTTCCTGACCGCGCGATTGAGGATATTTTATAACAACTGTTTCGTTCTTATTATACAATACGCCGTCTATACTTTGAAAATATTGGTTAATAACATCTACAACAATCGACATCAAAGAATCACATTCTGAAAACGCATCCGTACCTATTTTCTCTACATTGCGTGGAATGATTACCTCAACTAAACTGTCACAATCATAAAAAGCCCCTCTTTCTATCCATTGCACGCTCTTGGGTAATATCACCTTGGTCAATGAATCACAGTCGGAAAACGCATATTCGCCGATCTCCAAAAAACCTTTGCCGATTGCTTGCTCGCCGATCTCTTCTACACCTTCTTCAATCTGTAAATTCTGTAAATTTTTACAACCAAAAAATGCCCTTTCCCCGATACGCATTACGCTTTTCGGAATTGTAATACTATCCAGTTTTATCCAATTCATAAAAGCTTCACTTTCAATTTCACGCACAGGCAAGCCTTTATATTCTTTTGCGATTGTGATGTTCTTTTTTGCGACATCTGCCTTGCCAGTTACTATGTAATATTCACCGCTGCTATGTAATTCATATTGCAAATCTTCTCTTATACAGCCTGAACATATACAGAAAATAGAAATTATACAAAATAATAGCGCTGTTATTTTTTTCAAAACATATTCTCCCTTCTTTGTTTTTTTCAGTATAACAGATATTTTTTATATTTTCAAGATATATCCATAATTTTTTAAATTCATTTTTACTGTCAATGACAAAGCTTTGATACTATAAAAATCCCTTCTTGAAAAACTAAACCCTCGCTACAAATTCTACTATAAACACCAAAAGCCGGCCGAAACCCTTTTTTAAGCTTTCGACCGGCTTGGTTATCTTTATAAGAAAAATCGTTACCATACGCTTGAACAAAAATATATAGAATAAACACTTTCCCCAATAAGTACGAAAAATGTAATGATATAAAGCTATAAAATCTAAGTTATAAAAAAGGGCGCACCCTGCGCCCTCTTTTTCAATTTGGGTTTAGTGGATAAAAATGCTACCCCCCCCCATTTCTTTGCTCATTCATATTATACCAAAATTCAACCATTTTGTAAATGATT
>CASEFE010000156.1 GCA_949287105.1 uncultured Bacillota bacterium | reverse complement strand
TATCTTACAACAGTATAGCACTTTTTGCTCGTCCTTGGAGAGGGACGTGAAAAACTACTACTTCTTATTATACGAGGTAAAATTATGCGAATCGAAATCAATGGCAAAAACTGTAAGGTGGGCGAAAAACTGACCGGCGTAGTAGAGAAAAAAATAGCGAAGCTGGAAAAGTATTTCGACGAAGACGCGCTCTGCAGCGTTTATTTCAAGCAAGAGGGGAAGCTGGCGAAGACGGAACTCACGATTTCCTACAAAGGGAACATGTTGCGGGCGGAAGTCTCGGGGGAGAACTTCTATGACGGGATAGACGAAGTGCTTCCCAAAATCGAACGGCAGATTTATAAGCACAAGACAAAACTGGAATCCAAATTAAAAAGGGATGCATTTATCGAAAAGCAACTGTTTTTCCGTGACGAAGATTTTGCGGAGAGCAGATTGGTCAAGACAAAGACGTTTGATTTAACGCCGATGACAACGGATGAGGCGGCGGAACAACTGGATTTGTTAGGGCATACGTTTTACGTATTCCAGGATGCGGAAACAGGGGAAGTGCGCGTTGTTTATTTAAGGCAAAGCGGCGACATAGGGCTTTTGATTCCGAAAAAAGCGGGAAAATAACTTTATAAAAGCATAATTGAGGCGGGGCCGGCAGACAGTCGGCCCCGCCGGTTTTATAAATAAAAAATAGGGAAAAATGGAAAAGCAGGAAAAAAAGAACATAAAAATCGCAGTTTTGGGAGAGTTGAAAAAATTCTGGTAAATATTTTTTGATTCGGGCGGCAAAATGCTTGAAAAAAGTTCTGGCGGAATGTAAAATGGAATTATAAGATAAATTGGAGTCTTGGTATGTATAAGATTGTCAAGAAAAAAGAATTGAATCCTACCGTCACATTGATGGAAGTAGAAGCGCCGTTTATTGCCAAAAAAGCGGAGCCGGGGCAATTTATTATTTTGCGTGTGGACGAAGAAGGGGAACGCATTCCTCTCACGGTTGCCGATTATGATCGAAAGAAAGGAACGGTCACGATCATCTTTCAGATCGTAGGCGGAACGACGCAGCGTCTCAATCATCTGAACGAAGGCGATTGCATTCACGATTTTGTGGGGCCTTTGGGTGAACCTTCGCACTTGGACGGATTAAAGAAAGTAGCGGTCATCGGTGGCGGAGTCGGCTGTGCGATCGCATATCCTGTTGCGAAAAAATTGCACGAATTGGGTGCGGAAGTACATAGTGTTGTGGGGTTCCGCAACAAGGAACTGGTGATTTTGGAAGAGGAATTCCGAAAGGCTTCGGACGTATATAAAATCATGACGGATGACGGCAGTTATGGCGAGAAGGGGCTTGTGACCGATGCTTTGAGGGCATTGATCGAAAGCGGAAACGCGTATGATGAAGTGATTGCCATCGGGCCGGTGGTCATGATGAAGTTTGTATCGTTGCTTACGAAGAAGTATGATATCAAAACGGTCGTGAGCATGAATCCGATCATGATTGACGGGACGGGGATGTGCGGCTGTTGCCGTCTGACTGTGGATGGACAGACGAAGTTTGCCTGCGTGGACGGCCCGGATTTTGACGGACACGCGGTGGATTATGACGAAATTTTGAAGCGTGCGTCGACATACAGGGAATTTGAAGCGCGCGAACGGGAAGAGGCGTGCAACCTTTTCAAAAAGGAGGTGCGGTAAAATGGCGAACATGGCGATTGGCAGGCATCCGATGCCTTCGCAGGAACCGGATGTACGTAATCGGAATTTTTCCGAGGTTGCGCTCGGGTATACGAAGGAAATGGCAATGGAAGAGGCACAAAGGTGTCTCAATTGCAAAAATAAGCCTTGTATCGGCGGCTGTCCGGTAAAGATACATATTCCCGAGTTCATTGCGAAAGTTGCCGCAGGCGAATTTGAAGAGGCGTACCAGATCATACAAAAGACGAGTTCATTGCCGGCAGTATGCGGTAGGGTATGTCCGCAGGAAACGCAATGCGAGAGCAAGTGTGTGCGAGGGATAAAAGGCGAAGCGGTCGCGATCGGAAGATTGGAACGCTTTGTTGCAGACTGGCACAATGCGAACAGTTGCGATCTGCCGCATAAAGCGGAGCCGAACGGACATAAGGTCGCGGTAGTCGGGAGCGGCCCTGCGGGGTTGACCTGTGCGGGAGATCTGGCAAAGCGCGGATACGACGTTACGGTGTTTGAGGCCTTGCATTTGGCGGGCGGCGTATTGGTATACGGGATCCCGGAATTCCGTCTGCCCAAAAGCATCGTGGAAAAGGAAATAGGGAACCTGAAAGCATTGGGCGTGAAAGTGGAAACCAACATGGTTATCGGAAAAGTGCTTTCGGTTGATGAACTGATGGATGAATACGGCTTTGAGGCGGTATTTATCGGAAGCGGCGCCGGATTGCCGCGGTTTATGAACATTCCAGGCGAAAACCTGAAAAGTGTATATTCCGCCAATGAATTTTTAACGCGTGTCAACCTTATGAAAGCGTATAAAGAGGGCGCGCGTACGCCGATATTGCATGCGAAAAAGGTTGCCGTAGTAGGCGGCGGAAATGTAGCGATGGATGCGGCTCGCTGTGCAAAGCGTCTGGGGGCAGAGGAGGTTTCCATTGTCTATCGACGCAGTGAAGCGGAGCTGCCTGCGCGTGCGGAAGAAGTGGAGCATGCCAAAGAAGAAGGAATTGTTTTCCGTTTTCTGACCAATCCGACGGAGATATTGGAAGGCGAAAACGGAACGGTTGCAGGCGTTCGTTGCGTGGAAATGGAACTGGGCGAGCCGGATGCTTCGGGAAGGCGCCGGCCGGTTGTAAAGGAAGGAAGTGAATATACGATTTCTTGTGATTGTGTGATCATGGCAATCGGCACTTCTCCCAATCCGCTGATCAAGAATACCACGCAAGGTTTGGAAACGCAAAAGTGGGGCGGAATCATTACGGACGAGAAGGGCGCAACGTCGCGAGCGGGCGTGTTTGCCGGCGGTGACGCGGTGACCGGCGCAGCAACGGTGATTCTTGCGATGGGCGCAGGCAAGACGGCAGCTGAATCCATCGATGAATATATACTCGGAAAAAACGTATAATCGTTAAAGTAACATAGAAACAAGAAAAAACGAGGCAGTTGATGCCTCGTTTTTTCTTGTTTGGGCGTAGTAAAAGATAAAACAAATGATTTTGAAAAGAAAGCGAAGGGGAAGAGAAATGCGAAAGAGGTTGAAAATTGTAAAAGTTACCCGTTTGTTCGCAGGATGTTCGCTGAATTTTCAAAATCGGCTTGTAAATTTCCCCTGTTTGTGATATACTTGTAACGGATAATAAAGAGGAAAAGAGATATGCCGAAAACAAAGAAAATTTTGAACTTTCCGCTTGTCGCATTGCGCGGCAAGGTAATATTTCCGGACACGGTAAGCGCGTTCGATGCGGGCAGACTGATATCGCTGACCGCAGTTTCGCACGCTTCGGAGCGGGAGATGATGTTGTTTGCCGCAATGCAGAAAGATGCGGAGAAAGATGATATAACTGCGCAGGATGTGTGCACGGTCGGGACGGTCGTTAAGATCAAGCAGATCGCGAAATTGCCGTCGAATAATCTTCGCCTTACGGTCGAGGGATTATACAGGGCAAAAGCGGAAGATATTTATGAAGAAAACGGATGTTTTTATGCCAATGTAAGCGAAATGAAAGCGGTGCATGGCGATGCGGTTTTGGAAGAAGCGTATTTGCGTACGGCGCAGGATGTGATGCGGGATATTCTGGCAAGTGACATGCGTATTTCCAAAGAAGCTGCCGCAAGTCTTGAAAAATTTACGGACGCTGATGCTTATATCGGCAACGCGCTTTCGCTTTTGCATATCAAAGAAGATATCAAACAGAAGATATTGGAAACGGCCAATGTTGTGGAGCGTTTGAAAATATTTGAGCATTGTCTGAATGATGAGTTAGAGATTGCAAAACTGGAAAAGAAAATCAGTGCGACGGTTCGGACAAATATCGACAAAAATCAAAAAGAATATTTCTTGCGGGAGCAGTTAAAAGCCATCCACAACGAACTGGGAGATGATGAAGAGGAGCGGGACACGCTTACGGCACAGATCAAAGAAAAGCACATGCCGGCAGAGATCGAAGAAAAGGCGCTCAAAGAGATTGCGCGTACGGATAAAATGCCGCCTTCTTCACCGGAATATACGGTCATCCGCAACTATCTCGAATGGCTGATCGATCTTCCCTGGTCGGAAGAAACGCAAGATACGGAAAATCTTACGGAGGCGCAGAAGATTCTGGACGAAGACCATTACGGCTTGGAAAAAGTAAAAACGCGGATCACGGAATATCTGGCGGTTTTGCAGCTTACCAAGAGCATGAAGGCGCCGATCCTGTGCTTTGTGGGGCCTCCGGGGGTTGGAAAGACGTCTATTGCAAAGTCAGTAGCGCGCGCTCTCGGCAGAAAGTTTGTGCGGATGAGCCTGGGCGGTGTCAAAGATGAGGCGGAGATCCGCGGCCATCGCAGGACGTATGTAGGGGCAATTCCGGGCAGGATCATCTATGCAATGAAGCAAGCGGGAAGCATCAATCCCGTTATTTTGCTGGACGAGATCGATAAAGTATCATCGGATATGCGGGGCGATCCGGCAAGTGCGTTGTTGGAAGTGCTTGATCCCGAGCAGAACTCTACGTTCCGTGATCGGTTTTTGGAAGTTCCTTACGATCTTTCCAAAGTATTGTTTATCACGACGGCGAATACGACTGAGACCATACCGCAGCCGTTACTGGATCGTATGGAGCTGATCGAACTGAACGGCTATACGATCGATGAAAAGAAAGAGATAGCCCGCCGCTATCTGATACCCAAAAAGATGCAGGAGAACGGTCTGAAAGAAGGATTGCTGGAAATTACGGACGACGGTATACTTGAGATCATCGAAGGGTATACAATGGAGGCAGGCGTAAGAAATTTAGAGAGGCAGATCGGTTCGGTATGCCGGAAAATTGCGGTGCGCTATGCCGAAGATCGCTCGCTTTCCTTACAGACGATCACGGCAGAGAATGTGGAAAGCCTGCTGGGGATCCGAAAATTCAGCCACGATCCGGCTCATCTTGACGGCAACGAAGTGGGGGCTGCTACGGGCTTGGCGTGGACAAGCGTCGGCGGAACGACGCTCACGATTGAGGTTTCCGCGATGCCCGGAAAGGGAGAGATCCTTTTGACGGGAAAATTGGGCGATGTCATGAAAGAATCGGCGCGGGCAGCGATCAGTTATATACGCGCGCATGCCGATGAATACGGGATTTCGGCGGAGGTATTCGGGGAGACAGATATTCATATCCATGTTCCCGAGGGGGCGACTCCGAAAGACGGACCGAGTGCGGGAATTACCATGGCAACGGCAATTTTGTCGGCATTCACGCATAAACCTGTGCGCAAAGATATCGCGATGACGGGAGAAATCACATTGCGCGGGAAGGTATTGCCGATCGGCGGGCTGAAAGAAAAGGCTTTGGCGGCGCATCGTGCGGGAATCCGGAATATAATCATTCCGAAAGAGAACGAAAAAGACGAAGAAGAAATACCTGCGAATGTGCGGGAGCAGTTGCATTTTATACCGGCGGCAGACGTTGCGTCGGTGTTCGGAAATGCGATTGTGGGGCTGTAAAAGAATATGTTGATTCAGAACGCGAAATTTATAGTGTCTGCGGCGGATAAAAAAGGCTTTCTCAAACCGGAAAAGCCGATGATAGCCGTTTGCGGCAAATCGAACGTCGGAAAAAGCTCATTTATCAATATGTTGGCGGGGCAAAAGCGTTTGGCGCGCACCTCGGCGGAGCCGGGGCGCACGCGCCTCATCAATTATTTTGATTTCGGGCTTTTATTGATTGCGGATCTTCCCGGATACGGCTTTGCGCGCGTACCGAAAGCGGAAAAGGATAAATGGGCGCGGCTTATGGATGATTTTTTTTCCGAGGGAGGGGTTACGCATGTATTGGCGCTTGCGGATATACGGCATGACCCTACGGAAGATGATAAGACGATGATCGGGTATCTTTATGCCACGCAGACTCCTTTTACGATCATAGCCACAAAGGCGGATAAGTTAGCTAAAACGCGTATTCACGAGGCGGTGCGAAAGATTGCGGCTGTGTTGAAGACGGGTGAAGGGAACATCATAGCGACGAGTGCGCAGACGCAATTGGGGAAAGAGCGAGTGCTTGCGGAGATGGAGGCCGTCTGTGAGCGTTTTGCTTTTTCGCAGAAGGAAGAGTTCATAGAGTAAATGAGTAAAGACAAAGAGTTTATCGCTCTTTGAACGATTGCAAAACGATACGTTTTATGCTATAATGAAATATCAATTTGAATTGCGAGGCAGACGGTATGGCAAATTTTCTCGCTTCCACTGCAGGGATATTTAGTACCTGGTGGGGACTGACGTTGTTTATCTTATTAGATATTGTAATTTTGGTTGTAGTTGTGGCACTGAATTACAGGTGGCTGTTCAAAAGGACATTGGATATCCTTTTTTCGCTTGTATTCCTGGTGGTCTTTTTTCCGTTTTTTCTTATATTTTTACTTGCAGACGCGTTGTACAATAAGATACAGAATGCGTATAAAACGCTGTTTGTGAGCGAATATTTTGCGGGAAAGAGAGGCAAAGCCATCCGTTTGACTGTATTTGCTACGGAAAAGATACGGCACGATGAAGAAGGAAAACTTCTGCCGGAAAATGAACGGATCACGTCATTCGGAAAGTTTATGAAGGCGTGCGGAATGAAATATTATCCTTGTCTTGTATCGGTATTGAAAGGGGATCTGAGTTTTGTGGGGCCGAAGCCGATATCTCTTGCGGATGCCGCCGCTTTGAGTGAGGAAGGACAAGTTCGTTTTGAAGTTCGTCCGGGTTTGGTAAGTTCATTGGAGCGGTACGGCGGAGAGAATCTTACGTGGCCGGATCTGTTTGAAGAAGATGCGGAATATGTTTCGAATATAAGCTTTTTCCGTGACTTATCCTTTTTCATGACCAAACTTGCGCACCGTGTACGCGGGGATGAAAATAAGCAATACGGTATATGCGGAGAAAAGGGATATATTGAATGGCTGTTGGAGACTGGAGCGATCACGGACGAAGAGAGTAAAGAGTATGCGGAAGCAGGAGCAGACAAATTAAGGACGGCCAAAAATGCGGACAACGTCCGCAAAGATTTTGAACGCAAAGATTTTGAGCGTTTCAACAGATTTTGAAAGAAAGCGTTTTTTGATTTCGGGAATGCGAAAAAGGAGTAAAGAAAACATGAAAGGCAGGAAAGGTGTTTCGGATCCTTTTGATCCGTTCGGATTGGAGGAGAGTGCGGCGACTGCGGTACAAGAGAACAACAACGACCCGTATGCGGAAGATGTCCAAACGGATACAGCGGTCATGAAGTGCCCTTCGTGCGGCGCGAATATGATTTATGAAGCCGAATCGGGGATGTTGTGCTGTGAACATTGCGGTACGCGCCAGGAGATCGCGGCGGACGGAAGCGAGGAGCAGGCGTTTGAAAAACTATTGGCGGAAGATAATGGCTGGGCGGGAGAATCGCATGTCTTTCTTTGCCGCAACTGCGGAGCTCGCGAAGTTCTGGATAAGAACGAAATAGCCAAGGAATGCCCGTTTTGCGGTACGACCAATATCGTTCAATCGGAAGAATTGCCGGGATTGCGGCCGAATGCGGTAGTTCCGTTTCGGATCAGTAACGAAGCGGCCGCGTCCGGTGTTCGGAAGTGGATCAACAAACGTATTTTTTCGCCCGGAAAATTTCGAAGGAGTGCCAAGCCGGAAAAGATCAAAGCCGTTTATATGCCGTCATTTACTTTTGATTCCCGAACGGAATCGTATTATACAGCGAAGCTCGGGAAATATTATTACGTGACGCGTTATCGGAACGGAAGATCGGTAAACGAACGGCGGATCCGTTATTTTTATGTGAGCGGTGTACATAATTCTGCATTTGATGACGTTTTGGTACAGGCGAGCGAAGCTATTGACAGGAAATCGCTCAATAAATTAGAGCCTTTCGATACGGAAAACAGCCGTGAGTACAAGCAGGAATATCTGAGCGGATTTACGGCAACGCAAAACACGAAGAGCGGCCCGCAATGCTGGGAAGAGGCGAAGGAAATCATCGGGGCGAGGTTGCAGTCTGAAATTCTTTCGAAATATACATACGACGAAATAGCATTTTTCAACGTCAAGACGCAGTATTTTGACATGACCTATAAATACGTGTTGATACCGGTATATGTAGGGCATTGCAACTGGCGGGCAAAGCTTTATAATTTTTTTGTCAACGGATTCAACGGAAAAGTATACGGCAAAGCGCCGATTTCGCCGTTGAAGGTAGGTGCATTGACGGTGGTGATTATAGGGGCGCTGGTTGGCTTATATTTTCTTTTCCGATGGATGAACGGATAAACGGCATAAAAGCGCTTTGAAGGATTGTTGTTTTGAAAAAACGGAGAGGAGAGCAATGGAACAGCAGTCGATGTTTTGGCAGGAATCCGACCTGCCGCTGGCTGCACGGTTGCGGCCGCGGACGCTTGATGAGTTTGTAGGGCAGACGCATTTGCTCGGGGAAGGAAAGGTTCTGCGCCGTCTGATCGAAAGCGACAGGATCGGGTCCATGATTTTCTGGGGGCCGCCGGGGGTAGGAAAGACAACGCTGGCGCGCATTATTGCGGGCAGAACGAAATCGACGTTTATTGATTTTTCGGCGGTAACGAGTGGGATCAAAGAGATCAAACAAGTGATGGAGCAGGCGGAGAAAAACCGGCGATTCGGGGAAAAGACCATTCTTTTTGTCGATGAAATCCATCGTTTCAATAAAGCGCAGCAGGATGCGTTTTTGCCTTTTGTGGAAAAGGGGAGTATTTTGCTCATTGGGGCGACGACGGAAAACCCTTCCTTTGAAGTCAACGGGGCGTTGTTATCGCGTTGTAAAGTATTTGTTTTGCAGGCTTTGAAACCGGAAGAGATCGTATGTCTCTTACGACATGCGTTAACAGACCCGCGCGGGTTTGGCGATGAGCATGTGCAAGTTGCGGAAGAACTTCTTCAAGCGATTGCAAATTTTGCAAACGGCGATGCCCGAAGCGCTTTATCCACATTGGAAATGGCGGTACTGAACGGGGACAGGACGGAGACGGGGGTAGAAATTACATCTGCAACGGTGGAGCAGATCACCTCCAAAAAATCTCTTTTATACGATAAATCGGGCGAAGAACATTATAATCTGATTTCTGCGCTTCATAAATCGATGCGAAATTCCGATCCGGATGCGGCCGTGTATTGGTTGGCGCGCATGTTGGAAGCGGGAGAAGATCCGCTGTATATTGCACGGCGATTGACTCGATTTGCCAGTGAAGATGTCGGGCTTGCGGATCCGCGTGCTTTGGAAATCTGTGTAGCGGCATACCAGGCGTGCCATTGGATCGGAATGCCCGAATGCAGTGTTCATCTGACTGAGGCGGCAGTATATTTGTCGATGGCCCCGAAATCCAATTCTCTCTATCTTGCCTATGAACGGGCAAAGAAGGATGCGACGACGATGCTGGCCGAACCCGTTCCGCTGGTATTGCGGAATGCGCCCACGCGTTTAATGAAGGAGCTGGATTACGGAAAGGGATACCAATACGCGCATGATGCGGAGGATAAGTTGACAGATATGCAATGCCTTCCCGATTCGATACAGGGAAAAGAATATTATCGTCCTACGGAAGAGGGGATAGAAATCAAATATAAGGAGCGGCTTGCACAGATCAAGGAATGGAAGCGCGCGCATACAAAACAAAATTAGCAGGAAGCGGCGTAGAAATTTGAATAAAAGATTGGTTGCAGGTGCGAGGAGATAAAATGACAGGTTTGATAGAGGCGTTAAGGAATACAGACAGGCGAAAATACGGTCCGATTCCTTTTTGGAGTTGGAACAACCGTATGGAGAAGGAGCAACTTCTTTGTCAGATCGAAAAAATGAAGGAAGCGGGATGCGGCGGATTTGTATTGCATGCCCGTACAGGTTTGAAAACGGAATATTTGTCGGAAGAATGGTTTTCGTTGGTGGAAGCATGTCTCGATAAAGCGGCGGAAATCGGCATGAATGTTTGGATCTACGATGAAAACGGTTGGCCGAGCGGATTTGTCGGAGGGGAGCTTCTGAAAAAGGAAGAGTATCTGGCGCCATACCTGGAAGAAGAGGACCGTTCGGCTTATGACGAAAACGCATATGCGGTTTTTGACGGTGCGGGGAAGCGTCTGCACAGCGGAGAGAGGAGTGCAGACGGCGTATACCGTTGTGTTTACGTGCGATTGTCTCCGGCGAACACCGATATTTTAAAGCCGGAAGTCGTGGATGAATTTATAGCGCGGACATATGAAGAGTACTATAAACGATTCAAAACGCGTTTCGGGAAAGAGCTGGTCGGGTTTTTTACCGATGAACCGCAATATTATCGTTGGGGCACGCCGTTTTCGTATTCGGTGGCATCATTCTGGAAAGAGCGGTACGGCGAGGATATAGCCGATGGGATTATTGCTTTGTTTGAAGATGACGAAAAGGCATATTCTTTTCGGGTGCGGT
The DNA here is from genome assembly GCA_949287105.1 of uncultured Bacillota bacterium. Classification (GTDB taxonomy): domain Bacteria; phylum Bacillota; class Clostridia; order Christensenellales; family Borkfalkiaceae; genus Borkfalkia. Next base: position 6,847 of record CASEFE010000156.1, on the reverse strand, counting down.
ATTATCTTGCGCTGAACGAACTTTATACGAATAATTTTTATAAAAAAATATATGACTGGTGCGAAAATCACGGTTGCAAACTGACGGGGCACAGTGTCGAAGAGACGCAACTTTATACGCAGATGTGGGGATGTGCGGCGTGTACGCCGTCTTATGAATATGAACAGATTCCCGGCATCGACAATCTGGGACATTGCAACGATGCAAAACTTGCTGCAAGACAAGTGGGATCGGCAGCCGGGCAGCTTGGCAAAAAGCAGGTTCTTACGGAAACTTTTGGTTGCAGCGGATATGGTTCTACGCCCGATCAGCTTCGCGCGATTGCGGAAAAGCAATATGTGCACGGCGTGAATTTTATGTGCCACCATTTATTTGCGTACAGCTTGGCAGGACAGGGGAAAACGGATCATCCGCCCTGTTTCAGTCCGCATATGACGTGGTGGAAGCATTTTTCGCGGTTTAACGAATATTTCACGCGTTTGGGAAAACTTCTGGCAGAAAGCGAAACATGTGTCAATTGCGTTGTCATCAACCCGATGCAGAGCGTCTATTTGCGGTATGATCGTTTTCATGAAGACAAAGCCATGGATACGGATGAGGCTTTGTCCGCATTGCAGGATACATTGAACGAAAACGGGATTTTGTATGATCTGGCAGATGAAACGATTTTGCTCCGGCACGGAAGCACAAAAAAAGGGCAAATTCGAGTCGGAAAAAGAGTCTACGATTTTGTCATTGTTCCGGATTGTGCCTCTCTTTCGGCAAACACGCAGAAAATTTTGCGCGCATATATGTCGGAAGGCGGTAAGGTTTATGCTGCGGGCATACCGGCGTATGCGGACGGGGTGCGGAGCGATTGGTCATTTTTACATAGCAATGTCACCTTGCAAGAGATTTGGCAGGCGGGCGTCATTCAGCTGAAAACAGACGGGGTTGCGGAATATACGTACAGAAAGGGGAAAGGATACGAGTTTTTATATCTTGTAAACCCGTCGAAGGAGAAGGAGGCGCATGTGCGTATTCCGGAAGGATATTCGCGCATCGATTTACTGACGGAGAAAATTTACAGACAACCGCAGGAATGCACATTGCGGCCGGGTGAAGGCGGGTTGTATATTCCCGTCGTTGGGGAAGAAGCGATCGTCTATGCAAAAGAGCAAGACATAACAGAAAAATTTTCTTTTCAATCGGCATCGGATAACAATCTGACGTTGGATACGGTGCAGGTGGACGAAGGAAACGGATTTGGCGGTCAGGAACCTTTGTGTGAGGTGTTCGATCGGCTGTTGCGGGCGCAGTATAACGGAAAGATAGCCATAAAATATACGTTTGAAGCGGAAGGGTTTGGAAACAGGCTGGTTTTACGCAGGGAAAAGGGAAAGTATATCTGTTCGACTTTAAACGGAAACGAGCTTGTGTTTACCGACAGCGATTACGACGTATTTTTTGAAGAAGCAGATATTTCAAACTATGTAAAGAAAGGCAAAAACGAATATATAAACGAGCTGGAATTTTACGAAAGGCCGCATGTATATTGGGCATTGTTTGATCCTTTTGCCACAGAGAGTGTACGCAACTGCTTATGGTATGATACGGAGCTGGAAAATATATATATTCGCGGGGACTTCAATGTAGATGAAAATCGTCGCATTGTAGCCTTTGAAGCACCGAAAAGCATGGGTTCCCTGGAAAAGAACGGTTACCCGTATTTTGCCGGAAGTGTTTGTTTTGAGGGAAGGGTATTCGGAGAGAAAAAACGGGCAAAAATAATCTTAGAAGGGGATTATAGCGTTGCAGAAGTGCATGTAAACGGGACAGAGGCCGGGGCAGCGATGTTCGGAAACGAAGTAGAAGTTGAGCTCAACGAGGGAAAGGATAACGAAGTGAAAATCGTTGCCATTTCCTCTTTGCGAAACCAATTCGGGCCGTTTCATTATAAGGGGTATGAGGGTGCGATCGGGCCGCTTGCATTTACTTTTCGTGGCTGCTGGAAAGACGGGAAGTGTAAAGACTATGATCCTTCATACAGATTGATCCCGTTCGGCATAAGCTCAGTGCGATTGGCGTTTGAAAAAGAATAAATATGCGGGCGAGAGTGTAGTCCGCTTCGGAGGATAGAAAAATGAAGTTGAATGAAAAAGCTGTTTTGTATATACCGGACGGCGAAAAAGAGACGAAAGCGTTGCAAAGGACGACGCATCTTGCCATTTCAGCACATCAGGACGATATCGAATTTATGGCGTATGCGCCTATCTCCGAATGTTTCGGAAGAAAGGACAAGTGGTTTGGAGCGGTAGTGGTAACAGACGGAGCGGGCAGCCCGCGCAGCGGACTGTATGCAGATTATACGGATGAAGACATGAAGGCGATCCGCATTGTAGAGCAGAAGAAAGCGGCATTTGTCGGCGAATATGGATTTCAGGCGTTGCTTGCGCATCCTTCAAAAGCAGTAAAGGATCCCAAAAATGAAGAAATTATAGACGAACTCGTTCAGATTTTGAAAGCGACGAAACCGCGGTTCGTTTACACGCATAACTTTGCAGACAAGCACGATACGCATGTGGCTACGGTATCGAAAGTGATGGCAGCATTGCGAAAACTGAATGCGGATGAGCGTCCCGAAAAAGTTTTCGGCTGTGAAGTCTGGCGGGATCTGGATTGGATGCCGGATGACGAAAAAATCTACATGGATTGCGGCGAACATCCGAACATTGCGCGGAGCCTTTCGGGAGTATTTGACAGTCAGATCGTGGGCGGCAAACGTTATGAAATCGCGGCGGAAGGCCGCAGACTTGCCAACGCAACGTTTTCAGCGAGCCATGCGTGTGATACCTATTCGGCACTCAATTATGCCATGGATCTTACTCCGCTTATGACGGATCCGACGCTTGATATTGCGGAATATGTGTTGGGATATATTCGTCGTTTTGAAGGGGAAGTGCGTGCAAAAATCGAGCAATTTACGGAGGATAAATAAATGAAATACACGGAAACATTGATGTGGAAGGAATTGAACGAAGCGCCTGCGGTATTGAAGACATTGGCTCAAAAAAATGCAGATGTATTGCAAAAAATAGCACAGGACGCGAAAAATGTTACAGGAATTTATACGGCTGCTCGGGGAACTTCCGATCATGCGATGATTTATCTTAAATATCTTGCAGAGAGTATTTTGGGACTTCCCACGGCATCGGGTGCGCCGAGTGTGGCTACGATGTATGAGGGGAAACTGAATTTGAAAAATTATCTTGTCATTGGCTGTTCGCAGAGCGGAAAGGCGGCGGACGTCATGGAAATCGTTCGAGCGGGAAATGATTGCGGAGCCGTTACGGTTGCGATTACCAACGATGAAACGAGTCCTCTTGCGAAATTGGCAAAATATCATTTGTGTTGTTTTGCGGGAGAGGAAAAGAGTGTGGCGGCAACGAAGACATTCAGTTGTCAGCTGTATCTGAGCCTTTTGCTTGTCAATGCGCTTGCGGGGAAAGACGGGGCGTGTATCGGTGAGATCGGGACGCTGTTGGAGAACGCATTGTCTTCGATTGATAAAGCAACGGACAGCATGGCAAAAGATTTTGTGGAGGCGCAGGAATGCTTTGTGCTTTCGCGCGGGGTAAGTTCTGCGCTTGCATTTGAATGCGGGTTGAAATTACAGGAGACCTGCTACATCCGTGCGCGCGCTTATCATTCTTCGGATTTTTATCATGGCCCTATGGCAATGATCGGCAACGGAACCAAGGTGATATTGTTTGCTTCGGCACATTCGCTGTGTGGTGCATCGGAAGAAGTGCATCGCGCGGATTGCCGCAAGTGCGCCGAAAAAATGTGCGAGCTGGGCGCGGATCTGTACATTGTAACGGATGACGATGAAGCATATGAGGATCTTCTTGCGCATATCGTGAAGGTACCCGGCGGGAAGAGTGAGGCACAGACAGTGTTCTTTTTCGCATTGACGGCACAGATGCTCGCCTGCAAGACAAGTTGCGGCAAGGGGTTGAGCCCGGATTCGCCGCGCGCTTTGAAAAAGGTAACGGTCACAAAATAATGAAAACAATGAAAAGCTGCCGTGCTTTTACGGCGGCTTTCTTTGTTCAACGCCAAGAATATCGAATATGTAAAGGGGTAAAGTGAAAATGGAAACAGTACCGCAAATGCGTTTTATTAAAACGGGAACGGCTTTTTGCCGCGAATATTCTTCTTATGATCCTGCGCCGCTTTTTCGTAAGCGGTTTGAAGTGGGAAGGTTCAAAAAAGCGGAACTTTTTGTTTGCGGCTTGGGCTACGGATACTATTTTCTGAACGGCAATCCCGTTTCGTCGGATGTATTGACGGCACCGGTCAGCGACTATAATGCATTGCTGTGGTATAATCGATACGATGTAACTGACCTTTTGTGTATCGGGCAAAATATTTTCTGTGCAATTTTAGGAAACGGGTTTTATAACGAGAGTTTTCCGACTCCATGGGGACATGACCGTGCAGCATGGAGGGATAAGCCGAAATTTGCGGCTGCGTTATACATTGATGGCAGCAAAGTAATGGAATCGGATCCTTCATTCCTGTGTACGGATAAATCGTATGTTACTTTTAACCAGTTGCGCAGCGGGGAGACATTTGACGGGCGGTTGTATGATGCCCGTTGGACAAGCTATGAATATGATGACGGCGCATGGGGTGCTGCGATATGGGATGATCAGCCGCCCAAAGGGGTATTGCGGGAGTGTTGCTGTCCGCCTGTGGTGGAAAAGGAAAGGTATGAATTTATTTCGGTTTTGGAAAGAGAAGGGAAATATATTCTGGACTTTGGGCAAAACCTTGCCGGGTATGTACATGTGGACATTTCACTGGAAGAGGGGCAGCAGCTTACGTTGCGTCACGCAGAGGAAATATATCCGGACGGCAGGCTTAAACTGAACAAATTGGATATATTTTATCCCATGGTTGATTTTCAGACGGATCGGTTTATCGCAGGCGGGGAGCGATTGTGCCGAACGCCGCAATTTACATATCACGGGTTTCGATACGTGGAAATAGAAGGTTTGAACAGGGCGCCTCGGCGCGGTGAATTTACGGCAGTATTTGTACATCAGGATGTTGCTCGAAAAACTACATTTTCCTGTTCGGAGGTTCTTCTCAACAAAATTTATGAAGCGGGAATCAAATCGGTTTATTCCAATATGCACTATGCGTTGACCGATTGTCCCACGCGGGAAAAACTTGGCTGGATGAATGATGCGCAAGCTTCGTTTGCGCAGATATATCTGAATTTTGATGCGGCATCATTTTTTGAAAAATGGGGCGAAGACATCAAGGCCTCGATGACGGAATCAGGAGAGATCCCTGCGATCGTGCCGAGTCCGGGATACGGTTTTCATCATGGACCGGTGGCGGACGGGGCTTTGTTTGAGTTACCCTATCAGGCGTATCTGAATTTGGGGGATCCTTCGATGCTGATCGAATTTTTCCCGTATATGGAAAGATATTATGCTTTTTATATCAGCGAAAAAAATGAAACAAATAGCTGGTTAGGGGATTGGGACGGATACCACAATCCGCAAGATTATTTGGATCTGATCAAAGATTTTTACCGCGTGAAATTTTGCCGTATTCTTCGTTTGGCTTGCGAGTTCGCGCAAAAAGACGGAAAAGCTTATCAAAAGGATGAAGAGGACGCTGTTTTGCGGATAAAGAAAGGCTATATTGCGCAAGACGGACGATGTGTTTTAGATAATCAAACAGTGATTTCCATGCTGTTGGCTGGTAGGATCTATGATACGGAAGAACCGCTCATTGCCCAGTTATGCGGATTGCTTGAAAAAAATCAATTTCATATCGGATGCGGTATGCTGGGAACGCAATTTCTTTATGATGCTCTTACGTTGCACGGGGCGGCGGACTATGTTTACAGGATAATTACGGCGTCGGGTGAACCGGGCTTTGCGCATTGGTTTGATGAAGGAGCCACGACGCTGTGGGAGACCTGGCGGGATGAATATACTTGTTCGCGCAATCATCATATGTTTTCCAATGTGTTGGCATGGTTTTTTAACGGACTGCTGGGGATACGTCCGGATGAAAAGGACCCGGGTTTTCGAAGTTTGAAACTTACGCCTTCTTTTATAGAGGATTTGTCTGAATGTCACGGTAGTATCCTGTTACCTACGGGTGAACTGAAAGTCGGCTGGCACAGAGAAAACGGCTATGTGATCTACACGGTCGAATTACCGAAGGGAGTTGTAGCCACGTATCGGGGTGAGCGTCTGCATTCCGGCGTAAATCGATTCAAAGTGGAAAATTTGAAGAAATAACATTGAAAATTCAACAAAACGGTCACATTTTTTGCGGCGGAAGCATACAATGTAGAGCGGTGGTCGCCATGGAGGTCGCAATGGAAACATCGTTTCGTGAATTGAAATGCAAAGACGTGATCAATATCATCGACGGGCGCAATCTCGGACATACATGCGATATTGTATTTACATATCCGGACGGAAAAGTGCATGGTATTGTGGTACCGGGGAAACGCGGGTTTTGTCCGTTTCGGAAAAATGATTTGTTTATATCGCTTCGAAATGTTATCAAGATCGGAGCCGATGCTGTGCTGGTCGAGTTAAAAAATACCCGACCGGATCCGCATTGCGGAAAAAAGAGAGAATCGTATATATGCGACACATTCGGAGAGACACCCAATGAAAATGCCGGTCGGCGTGATTACGCGGAATACGAATAAAGAAACGCGATCTTAAAGACGGAGCAATTTTAATGAATTGTCAAACTAAGTGCAACACTTGATAAGATTTTCTTGAAACAAATCTTGTGGAGTTTGATAACGTAAAACTTTTTTGGG
>CASEFE010000155.1 GCA_949287105.1 uncultured Bacillota bacterium | reverse complement strand
GCAGATTCAGTACCCGCATTGGTAACCGTTGCGTCTTGGTCAGGCTCGGCAGTAGTAACTGTTCCGACGCTTATTGTAGCGGCAGAGCCATTAGGTCCAGTAGGGCCAGTAGGACCAGTTGCGCCCGTAGCCCCTGTGGCACCCGTAGCCCCTGTGTCACCAATAGGACCGGTAGGCCCAGTTGCGCCCGTAGCTCCGGTTGCACCTGTTGCGCCCGTAGGACCGGTAGGCCCTGTTGCGCCCGTTGCTCCAGAGGGACCTGTAGGCCCTGTAGGTCCAGTGACGCCCGTAGCTCCGGTCGCACCTGTGGCACCAGTAGCGCCTATAGGGCCAGTAGGACCTGTTGGCCCTGTCTGACCAGCAGGACCTTGAGGACCTGTTGCACCGCGAGGGCCCATACTGCCGCGCAAAATAATTTTTTGAGTACAGCATTGGCAACATTCAAAACGGCATCCGCATTGAGAGCAAATGCCGTTCAAATCGTTAAAAAAATCCGTCATAATTTTCTCCCGTGTAAAAGGTTATCGAAATAGCGTTTATTATAAAGATAATTTGGATCAAGTGGTTTTATTTTACCAGCGTTTTCATTGCAAATATTGGCTTTTTCATAATCGCCAAGTTTATCATAGCACACACATAAACACATATATGGTATATAGCCGTAATAATCAGGGAAGAAAAAGCCGCCTGTCTGTAATGATTTTCCTTCGTTGATAGCGAGGCGAAACCAAAAAATTGCTTGGCTATAGTTTTTTTCTTCCATGAACAAATAACCGATATCGCAACAAGATTCCGGGCGAGGGGCATCGTAATCGAAACTTTTAAAAAGTGCAGCCAGTTGATCGTTGCGCCTGCCGCATGCTCGATGACAAAAGGCCAAGTTACGGCAAGCGCAAATTTTATCTTCGCGCCATCCATCGCCATTCAAAAAATAATTGAACGCAGAGCAGGCTGTATCGTACAGCCCGTTATCCATAAGCTCGCGAGCAAAGTAAAATTTTTGTCTTTCATCCGGCATCGTACCGTTGGCGAATAGCTTGGCGAAGATTTTTAAGTTTCGGTTATTTTCTTTTTTAGGGCCTTTTAGGTGTGTAACAGAGATATCTAATTGACGGGTCTTTTTCCCAAAAGTTGATATTACTTCGTGTACTTCTCCGATCCATTGAAAGTTACATGATCTGCGGAAAATACGTTCGCGGTAAAAAAACATGGTAGGATTACCTTCGCCATCAAAAGCTGTGTTATAACGAAGGAAATAAGCATCAGCCTGATCAAAATCTGCACTGTTTTTAAGGGCTAAAAGCGCGTTGCGAGCATCTTCTAATAAGATGTCATCAGCGTCGAGCCACATAATATAATCCGTGGAAGAGAGTGAAAAAGAGTAATTTCTTGCAGCAGCGAAGTCAAATTGCCATTGAAAATCGAAAACTTTGTCTGTAAATGCAGAGGCAATGTTTTTTGTTAAATCAGTGGAGCCGGTATCGACAATAATGATTTCATCAAAAATATTTCGTACACTGTTTAGACAGCGGCCAAGAACCTTTTCTTCATTTTTAACGATCATGCAAAGTCCGAGTGTCATACGATTCCTCGTTTGTAAAAGTACCCTGTGAGGGGCTTATTATTATTGTATGGATAATGCGCAGAAAATGTTCTGTATCAAACATAAATCAAAGATAAATTTAAAGTTTTAACCTGTAAAAATAGGGCCATAAAGCAAAACAATATTAAAAATTTTCAATTAAAAGCAATAAAAAAATCGGAAATAATTTAATGACGGTTCTCAAAATTATGAGAGCCGTCATTTGTTATTTTAATTGTTTCTTACAAAAATTTTATAATTCATAGTTTAGTAATAATAAAGCCTTGTTTACAAATTGCAAACAAGGCTTTATTGGTGCGCCTGCCGAGACTCGAACTCGGAACGTAGCCGTCGGAGGGCTATGTTTTATCCAATTAGACTACAGGCGCATAAACTACTTTTTGCGAATAAAGAATTCAGTAAAAAGTCTAAGCGAAGTGATCTTTCAAATCCTCATTATTATAGCAAACAATTTATAAAAAAGAAAGAAGAAATAAGCAAAGAATTAAAAATTTTTATTAAAATTTTGTTTTTGACACAGATTTTTTTGAATTATCATAAACTGAATAGGTCAGAAACAATGATGTTAAGTATAAGATTGTAAAAAAAATGATAAATAGTAATAAAAAAACAAAAATTCGAAAAAATTTTGTCATAATACTTGACAATTTTCGGTTTAGCAGTATAATAAAAGCATGAAACGCGTTTAAGCGAATAATAAAAAGGAGTTGGATATGAAGAAGATTCTTGCGGTGGTATTGTCTTTGTTGCTTGTATGCACGTTTGGTTTCATGGTAGGTTGTGATAAACCAAATGGTTCTGGAATCGATGACATTACGGAAGGTGATTATAAGGAACCCACGGATGCGCAATTGGAGCAAGCGTTGACATCGATCAGCATCGATAAACTTTTTGGTGATATGACGAAAGAAGACTGGAAATTTGGGCTTGAAGTAAAGGCAGACATGAACGGTTCTGCGACGAACGGTGAAGAAACGTATGCGGCAGACGGGAGTGTCGATTATAAAGTTAGCATTGCGAAAGCTGCTACGGGTATGGATGTGAAGGGGTCTGGTGCTGCAAGTTTAACGCTGAATTATCCGTTGATTGTAAGCAAGCCGGCTGGTGAAGAAAATACGGCGGATACAGCAGGAAAAACGGTCAAGGCCGCATTGCAGGCGAAGATATATAATGACAGTGAAATGGTATATTTGGATGCCTCTATGAAAGAAGGGGATGCTGAAGCAGAGGCAATGAAAATTAAAATTTCTTACGAAACGATCGGCACTATGCTCCAGGAAATCATTGGCGGCTTCGGTCAAAATACGCGGCCTTATGCAGAGGCAGGCACCGAAACGGATACTGAAACAGGTATTTTTGATCAGGTATTGGCAACAATGAAGCAATTGGGCGTTAAGGTTTTGATGGACAATAGCGATGGCATCAAGATCAAAATTAGCGCAGATAAAAACGCGTTGAATAATATTCTTTTAATGGTTCTGCAATTAGTTACCGGAGGCGAAATGCCTATGGCGGGAGATGCGTCACAAACGCCGCAGATGCCTGTAAGCATTTCTGATAAATCAAAAGTTGAGATTTATTTTGTGGTTGATAAAGACGGGAAATTTGTAGCACTCTCTTCTGAAGCTGAACTTGGTGCGACTGTAACCGTTGAAGATCAAACAATTCAGGTTAATGCTAAAGAAAGTATATCAGTTCTCAGCAACGCAGACGTCAGCGTATCTTTGGATGGATTGAAAGCAGAGGATTATAACGAAGTGGGTGGTTCCGATTCTTCAGTTCCCACGATGGCGGATTTGATTGCTGCATAATTAAATATAAGCAAAAAATTCTATTTTAAGGGAATCTGTACAGCGACTTGACTAGAAGAAATTAATAGAGCGCACTGTCTCTTGTAAGTAAGGCAGTGCGCTTTTTATTTTGCGAATTAAGATAAAATAGCGGTGGGTTATACGGGACTGTTTATTCTTAAAATGCTTTTGTAGAGTTTAGAGCAAAGTAAAATAAGCGGTTTGAAAAATAAATTAGAGGCGTCAGGAAGGAAGAGGTTTGATTGCTTGACACAATGTATCGGTTATTTTATAATAAAAAAAATGATTTTGAAACAGACAGAGAACAAAAAAGGAAAAAGCAATGAACAAAAAAGAGCGCGTTGTTGTAGGTATGAGCGGGGGGGTAGACAGCTCCGTTGCGGCGCTGTTATTAAAAGAACAGGGATACGAAGTGATCGGTCTTTACATGGTAAATTGGGAAGAGAATGATCAGGACGGATGCTGTACGGCAGAAGCGGATTATGAAGATGTAAAGAGGGTATGTAATAAAATCGGAATTCCATATTACACCGTTAATTTTTCGAGACAGTATTATGACAGAGTATTTGCTTATTTTCTTCGTGAATATGAAAAAGGCAGAACTCCCAATCCGGATGTATTGTGTAATCGGGAGATAAAGTTCGGGCCTTTTCGGGATTACGCTATTGAACTGGGAGCGGATTTTATTGCGACGGGGCATTATTGTGATATAATGCACGAAGATGGAAAGCATTATCTGTTGAAAGCGAGGGATGTAAACAAAGATCAAACCTATTTTCTCAACCAGGTAACGCAGCAACAGTTTGATAAAGTTTTGTTTCCCTTGGGTAAGATGATAAAGCCGCAGGTACGCGTGATTGCGGAAGTGAACGGATTGTCTACTGCAGGGAAGAAAGACAGTACTGGAATTTGTTTTATAGGTGAGCGAAATTTTCGTAATTTTTTGAAGACCTATCTGCCCGCGCAACCTGGCAAGATGATGACGGATAAAGGGGAAGTTATAGGTGAACACATCGGTCTTATGTATTATACATTGGGGCAGCGGCGAGGCTTGAACCTCGGGGGAAGAAAAGGAGATGAAACAGAGGGGCGTTGGTTTGTAATCGGAAAAGACGTCAAAGAAAATATTCTATACGTATCGCATGGCGATGAACGTGCGCTTTATACTGAGTCATGTACGGTTTCGGAAATGAATTGGATTCCTTCGGAGCCAATAGAGGATGAATTTTGTTGTACGGCGAAATTCCGATATCGGCAAAGTGAGCAGGGCGTAAGGGTACGCAAAACAGGGTCGGGAACAATCAAAATAACGTTTGACGAGCCGCAACGTGCGGTCACGCCCGGACAATATGCAGTGCTTTATTCAGGGAATCGTTGCATTGGCGGCGGAGTTATCGACTGAGAAATAATGTGTAGGCAGATCTTATGTTGTGCAATTACGATACGGCAGTGCAATGTGGTATAACTTTTTTGACAAAGGGTAATTTTCGGCAAAGGAATTAGCAGGATTAAAGACGGAAAGAAATTTCCGTCTTTTTTAAACAGTTAAAAAAATTAAAAAAAAAATTTAAAAAAGTACTTGACAAAAAAAATAGAAGTGGTATAATATTAGCAAACAAACAAAGAGAGTGCTAACACTTAAATATATAAAGTGCTAACATTTCAAAGGAGATGATAATTATGAAAAATGAAATTACGAAACGGAACGATTATGATTTCTTTGATGAGGCGATGCACGATTTATTTCCTGCTTTTTATGGAAGTAAGCATACACAGAAGTATATGCGTACCGACATTAAGGAAAACGAAAAAGATTATTTGATGGAAATAGAAGTTCCAGGGGTAGATAAAAGCGATATTCACGTAGACGTGAAAGACGGCTATTTGAATGTATCGGTGAACAAGAGCGAGAAGAATGACGGCGGTCAGAAAGATAATTATATTCATCGTGAACGCAGTTTTTCTTGTCAACGGAGTTATTACATCGGTGATGTTCGGAAAGAAGATGTCAAGGCAAAATACGAAAACGGTATTTTGAACATAACGATACCGAAAGAAGTAGAACAGAAAGCGGAAGAAAGCCGCATAGAAATTGAATGATCAAAATTCCGGGAAGATTTCTTCCCGGAATTTTATTTTTGCTAAATTATTTTCATTCTATTCAAATATGGCATGGGGCCTTGTATTATAAAGGCAGATAGAAAAACAGCGAAATGTCAGCTATTTGTTATAAAAACATAAAAGCGCAGGAAAGAACAGATCGTAATTGACAATTTAAGTTGGATCAAGCAATTATTTTTGCAAATTTTTATAATATTAAAGAAAGTCAACTTATAGTTGACCGATTCAAATAGGAAAACGGCCGCAAAAGTGTTATAATAGCCGTAGGAAATGCCGGAGGAATCAGTTTTATCGTGGATGAATTGCAAAATGTTTTTGTCGGAAGGCGTCTGAAAACGATATCAATGGCAGTCAATGCGGTCGCGCATGGAAAAATCGATACAAAAATTTCAATGAAGGGAGCAGATGAAATATCGCAATTGTCTTACGACTTTAATCGGATGATTGAAGGACTGCGATCGAATGAATACTTAAACAGAGAATTTGTAAAAAATGTATCGCACGAATTTAAAACGCCGCTCAGCATCATAACGGGATATAGTAATTTATTGCGCTTTGAAAGTTTAACGGAAGCGGAACGAAAGGAATATGCAGGTTATATTTTCCAAGAAGCAAACAGGCTGAACAATTTAAGCGGAAAATTGCTTGCTATTTCCAGACTGGATGCAAATCACTATAATACAAGTTTTGAGCATTTTTTTATAGATGAACAAATCCGAAGCGTTATTCTTTCGATGTAATTGGCATGGTCACAAAAGCGATTGAATGTAGAAGCGGAAATGGATAAAATTAAATACTGTTCAAATCAGGATCTTTGTTATCTCATTTGGCAGAATTTAATTTCCAATGCGGTAAAATATACAAAGGAAGGCGGAGATATAAACTTAAAATTACACACGGAAGACAGTTGGGTTGTGTTTACAATTACCAATTCGGGTAACAGTTTACAGGGTAAAGAAGATTTGATTTTTCAGCCTTTTTATACAAGTGATGCGTTCGGGCAAGAAAAAGGTACGGGATAAGGTTTGCCGTTGGTGAAAAAAGTATTGGATAAGCTGGGTGGGAAAATTGAGGTGAAGTGCTTGAAAAATACACAGTTTATAGTAAAATTGCCAATTCAAGGCCAAGAAAACGAGCGAAGCTTCACTGAAAACAACCGATAGAGATTCTCATGTTTTATTTGAAAGATGGAATAAAATTTGGGATCATAATAAACGGATCCGGTTTTCAGTATGGCATTATAGAGAATGAGGAAATTTTTATAGAAAAAATCCGAACCTTTCGGTTTTCCCGAAAGGTTCGGATTTTATATTTTGGTGGGGACGGTAAGACTCGAACTTATGACCTCATGCATGTCAAGCATGCGCTCTAACCAACTGAGCTACGCCCCCGT
>CASEFE010000154.1 GCA_949287105.1 uncultured Bacillota bacterium | reverse complement strand
GTCCGCATTGATTTGTTGGAAGACAGGGTATGCAACATTTCTGAATGCAAATCCATTTCCGTTAAATTTTCCATAGTAAGGATTGCGAACATAATTTAACTTAGCATTGTTAAAATCAATATCATTCATCAAAATATAATCTTTGGAATTATTATCCGAAACAGTGTAATACAAATCTTCCAGCGTACGAATAAAGCCATAATATACCCTTACTTCACAGGTTTTCTGTTCCGTTTCCCATGTCGCGGTTACCGTTGTCGTACCTTCTTTTACCGCTGTAACAGTTCCTGTCACCGGATCAACCGTAGCAATTTCCGGATTTTCAACTGACCAAACAACCTGCGCATCATCCACAGGATTACCGTTGATTGTCGTCTTTATCACACTGATCGTTCCGACTTTATCCTGCTCAGTATTGTCACCCCTGTAATACAGGCCGAGATTTAATGTGGATGCAATTTCCAATTCACGATCCAACTTCACCAAAACATTGATGGTCTGTTCAAGCGGTACATCAGCCACATTGCAAGAAACCTTTATCTTTGCAGTTCCTTCCGCAACCCCGGAAATCACACCTGCGTTTACAGTGACATAATCGTTTCCTTCCAAAACGTTATAAGAATACTGAACATCATCTACGACCTTGTAATTTTGCTTTACAACCGGTTGTATCGTCGCTGTTTCCTGATACAGAACCGTCATATTTGTATCAACAAAAAGTTTCGGTGCGTGATAAAGAGTCGGTACTCCATCCTGCGTGAAATATTCGTCTGTAAATACGCTCGCGTCAAATGCCCCTGTCGAAACCGCACGCAAATACGCTTCTTCTCCGACAAACACCTCACTCTTTTCCGTAACAGTTGCCCACCCTCGTGCATCAAAAGGAAGCTCAATATCACTGATAACAGCCGTATTGCGAATTATGCCTTTTGCACTTGTATCCCAGTTATTACCTGCAACAGCGCCCATGTGTGCCGGATTTTGCACATCCGTTTTCACAACGATCACAGCATTTTCCAATGTCGCCCCACGCATAATACCAAACAAAGAAGCTAAACTATCATCCGTACCCGCGCCGTCTGTAAGTAACGTCACTTCAGCGTAAACATTCGACACAACCGAATCCGGATCCAACGCCTCGGTAATTGCCGCAACATGTCTGACTTCTTGTTGTTTACTCCATGACAACGAAGTATCCACAACAGCAAAATTGTTTAACTTTGCGCCTCCAATAACATAAAAAATATTATATCCGATGTTGCAAAGTGCATAGCCTTGACCTTCCAGACGTCCGATAAACTTCTCTTCTTTCGAAAATAAAGGTGCCGTATTTTTTTCAAAATCAATGTCTGAAGTCAGCATAAACATGCCGTCCAAATCGGCTGCAATTTTGGACTTAAACTCTGACTTATTTCCAATCCCTTCAAAAGAAGAAACCTCTAATGTCGCCGAACAATCTTCGTCGTATGCACGAATCGTCGTCGTCCCCATGGAAACAAACGTGATTTCACCAGTCTCCGAATTTACTGAAGCTATATCGGCATCTTCACTTTCGAAGTTAAAATCCGCATTGGATACAGGTTCTCCATTTAACAACAAAGAGGGCATCACTGTTTTTCCGATTACACCAAGCACTTCTTCCTCTTCAAACGTCAGGGTTTTTTTCAATTTAATTACATTGACATTGCATTCCGCCTGGTCTGTTTTATTCTGGTATGTCCCGGTAACAACAATCTTGGTTGTTCCCTCGGCAACACCGGTTATAACGCCTTCCGATGAAACCGTTGCAATATTTTCATTTTCGCTCTCAAAAGTATACGTTGCCGTAACTGTTTCAGATCCATTTTTGGCACTAGGACGCATAGTCAAAGTATTGCCAATATATACGGAAGCATCGCTCGGAACAGTAATATTTAATGCATCTTCAGCGACTACCGACTTTTCTTTCACCGTCACGGAAACACTGACCGATTGACTGCCAGCTGTTACGGTTATCGAACAATTTCCTTTTGCAACGCCCGTCACCAAACCATTCGCCGTAACCGTCGCAACGCTTACATCCGAAGATTCAAACCCAGCATCCTCCGCTTTTTCATCTCCTAAATTTACCGTCAATTGCTGCGTTGCGTCCACTTCAATTGTTACACTTGCGGGAGACACGGAAAGTTTCTTTTCCGGATCCTTTTTTTCTTTGGTGCATGCGCATAAGCCGATTATACTGACAATCAATAAAACCGACAACACAATCAATAAACTACTTTTTCCTTTCCCTTTCATCATTTTCATTCCTCAAACATTCTTTTCTTCGACGGGTCGCGAATAATTTCGTCGTTGTGATACCAGCCAAAACATTCGATCCCGAATTTTGCGCAATCGGCCAGGAATTCATCGATCGTGGTCTGCAAACGATCCCCGTACCAATCACTGTGCAGATGAATCATCATATATCGCGGAGATAAACTTTCTCGCAACAGCCGCTCTGCAAGAACTTTTTTCCGCTCCGGTTCACACTCACATATTGCTTTTTTGGCTTTCTCAAAATCCTCCAACCACGATTTCAGATATTCTTCCGGCCAATACTCGCGATTGCTTAAATACGTACTGGACTTTAATTCCACCCCGTATTTTTGCTCTGCCTCTCGCCAACATTCACGCACTCCTTGAAAATAGTGCGCCATATAAGGAGCCGCTTCTTGAAAATAATTTTTAATAAAATCGCTGTACAACTCCTCCGTGTCTAAACTACTATCCCACATCAAACGACTTCGAGCATAAATTTTTAAATCATGAAAAGGATCATATCCGGTTTCATGATTACCTTCCTGAAATAAAAACTGAACCCCGAAATTTTTAAAAATCCGATAATTTTCACCGAGCGCATCCCAATCACAAAACGGATACATATAATTATCAAACGATACATTGTAAACCCAAATATGCAATCGCTTTGCTACCGCTTTCCACCCTAGTAATGTTCGACTTGTCTTTTCATTATGCTTTGTATCCAGAAAACTTGCCGAATACACCGTGGTCGTACAGTACGGTACAAGCATGACTGCCAAATTATCTTCTGCAACGACCTCTGCATCCAAAGGTACAAATTTTCCGTTTTCTTCCCGAACAGGCGGAGCATAGGTTTTATTATATGCAAATGTCACTAAAGTCAATGGTTTACGATCAGGATATGTTTCTTTCAACCAAGAGGCAATTTCTCTCGCCATTTCGTTTGAAAAGCGCATCATGACCGCCGATTCACTGCCATATTCCTTTATTGCTTTACGGCAAGCAGGACAATCGCAAAACTCAAATGTATCTTCCTGTCCCATCATCATAAAATCCGCATCCGGACGCGCAGCAATCAGTTCTTTCATTCGTTGCAGAAACTCTGCCCGCATTTCTTTATTGCTTAGGCACAGGTTTTTCCCGTCCGGAGAATACCAATCCGGATGATCTTTGTAATACCGATCTTTAGGCAGAATCTGAAAATATGTGTGCGTTGCCAATACCCAACCCGAATACAAACTGCCGCTCAATTTCAATCGGTGCAAATACGGACTGTCTTCTTCCCATGTATCTTTGGAGTACCCGATGGTCCGAAATTCTATGTCCGGTTTGAATGAAATTTCCAATTCACCAGTATCAACATCTTCCTGGATTTCTATCTTTTCACAATCTTTAGCATAAAATCGGTAGCCAAACCATCTTTCCAACAAATCATATACGCCATAAATCGTTCCTCTGTCGCTTACGCCGCATATGGTTACAGCCTCTTCTTTTGCACTTAACAGATATCCGGAATCCCCAAGAGCAAGATCGGGACATTTTGCAAGCAAGGTCTTGCCCAGTGAAATATATTGAACCCCTTCCTTCACTTCATGGTCAACTTGGAGATTTTTTCCTGTACTGACTTTTACTACCCGCGCCAATTCTTCTGCAGCGAACTGTTCCCTCGGAGTCGGCTTTTTTGGCAACAAGATCCTGAATGCAGGATTTCCACCTATTACTAATTTCATCTTTTTCTCCTATCGGATTTCGCATCCTGTAAATATTCCAAAGTTTGCGCAGTCATTTTCGTAACGCACGATCTCGGCAGAATAATTTTCAAAATAACTCGGATAGAAAGTAAGCATCCAATACCGCAACATCAATGATTCACGCAATACGCGATCATACAAAACTTCATAATGTGCATAATCACTTTCACGCAACGGTGCAATCAATTCATACGCTTCATCAATTAGATCCAAACACTTCATCAAAAAGTTTTCCGGCCAGAATTTCATATCGTGCCAGTTTCCGCCCGAATAAGTAAACTGCCCGTATTTAGCACCCAAATCCGCATAATGCATACGCAACAGATAAAACAGTTCCAGGATCTTAGGTGACGCCGCCTCATAATAATGCTCCGAAAAATCTTCAATCAGGGTTTTAGTGTCTAAAGAAGAATCTCTGTTCAAAGACGCCTTCACATACATAGCCATATCTGAAAAACTGGCTATTGGCTCTTCTATTTTCCCTTCGTCAAAAATAAATGAAACGTTATGTTCCGCATACAGCTCCGCAATCGGTTTATGCGAACCCCAAGCGTCATATAAAAGCATATATTCATCAAAATTAACGCAATATTGCCAAATAAATAAGTCTGAACATATACTGCTCCATCCGAGTAAGCGATTCATATTTTCTGCATTGCTGGAATCTTCATAACCATATGTGTAATTCAGACGAGGAGGTACAAACATGATCGCTACATTATCTTCTCCTATAACGTCGTTGCTGATCGGCTGATATTTACCCGACGCAGCATCATACTTTGTAGGCGGATTTGCCGTAGCATTATAAGCAAACGCCACAACAGTCAATTCTCTTCCCGGGTCGTTTTCCGCCAACCAAGCTTTCAGGCGACGCGCCATTTCATTTGTAAAACGCATCACCATGCCTGCACAATTACCGCCGTCCTTTTCTATCTGAGCAGTACAATCTGGACAATCACAAAAGCCAAAATTATCCTGTTGTCCCAACATAATATAACTGCCTTCATGATTTCCGTAAGGAGAATTTTCATCAGCTACGATTTCTACCAGATTTTCGAAAAACACATCTTTGTCTACATTGCTAAGACACATGTTCCCTTGTCCTGTTCCATTTGAAGACAATCCATCTTCTAAACAATCCGGACTATACCAGTCTCTGTGTTCTTGATAATATTCCTGCGGGGGAACAACATTGAAGTAAGAATGTGAAGACATCACCCACTCACCCCAATACGATTGCTGACGCAACCTTGCACGAAGTAGTGAGTCCGTGTAAATTTCCGCATAACCAAGTGCCGAAACATCGATATCCGGAACATTGACAACATCAAACGCCAATAAATTACTGTTGGTTACTTGATTCAAAGTCCAAACATTTTGCGCATAAAAATGATATCCGAATGCGTAACCCAAAAAATCATATACTGCGTACAGCACACCAAAATCAGTAGCTCCCGTCAGAAAAACCGTTTTACCTTTTGTCACAAGGCGCGAGCCTGAAATGCCCAATACATCCTGATCCGCATCTATTTTTGCTTCTTTTGCAAGCGTTGTCGGACCCAATGATATAATTTGATCCTCTTCCGACCAAGTAAGACCTGTATCGGAAATTACAGTCAAATTTATACCGGTCGCTTCTTTCACAAAATACAACAATTCATCTCGGGCAAGAACAACGTTTTCTTCTGCATCTTCCGGTATAACAACACGATAAGGCGTAGTTCCGTTTACAATGAACGGATAATCTGTCTCTTCTACCTTGGACGGGTTATCCTCTTCCGGTTTGCCTTCATTTTTTTTACAACCTGTAAAGCCAAACGTAACCAATACCGCGCATAAGAGCACCCATATTAAAATATGTCTGATGTATTTTTTCATTCTGATCCCCTTTTATGACACTTTTACGATAAAACTTTGCATCGTGATATTATAATCCGGATCCCGCAAATAATAGCGTATCTCATACGTTCCGGCCCGATCAAACGTGACTGTGCCTTCTTTTACTGCCCGCATCGCAAAATTATCTTCCACAACAAATATCGATAATTCTAATTCATCGGCAGAATAAATATTATCTGTTCCGGTCGCTGACGGAAGTGTTATTTTCGCGCCTACTTTCGCTTTCTGAGGAATGGTTCCGTTGACCGTAAGTTCAGGCGCGATCTCGTCTCGTACATAAACAGACAAACGACTGGTCATCATATTTCCTGCCGTATCCATTGCCGTATACACGACCTGGTAACGTCCGTATTCTTCACATTTGAAACTCAGTCCCGAAGTTACTGCCTGCTCTTCCAAAAGAATTCCGCTCGGCCCTCTTACTGAAACCGTCATCGTACAATCAGGATCCAAAATATCTGTCGCCACCGCATACGGAACTTCCACAACATCACCCAACTGTGCGATATACTTTACCGTTCCATAAATTTGAATCGAAGGTCGAATTTCATCCATCGTCACCGAAGCATCCAATATCTGAGTATTCAGGAATCGAGGAATCAATTGCGCGCCGACAGAAGCATTTACAAATTCGACTTTCATGCGTAAACGACCACTCGGAAAACCGGTAAAAGCTTTCCCGGCTTTATCTTTTTGAACGGTGCACAATTCAATATCGGTATCCGTCGAAGCATTACGCGCAACAAGTTTATTGGTTGCTTCATTCAAGCCGATCGTGATCAGAAATCCGGAGCTGCCATCGAATGAACCAGCCGCATGACCAACCGATTCTCCGTTTAAGAATATTTCGACTGAATCACTTCCAATATTTTTCACATAGACATCAAGCTGTATGGATGAATCTTTTTCATCCGTCCAGATCAACCGAATTCCATCCGTTGTTCCATTTGCACTGAAACGGAACATAAATTCACCGGAGGGCAACGGATTTACAAATTCTAATCCCGCATTTTCTCCTGTTACGCTGTATATCAATTCATTTTCGGACCCTACTGATGATGTCACATTTGTCCCCACAAAATAATTCATTATTTTCAGGTCAAAATCTGTTCCACCATTTGCAACCGTAACATCAAACGGAATCTCTTTTTTCACTCCATTGCTATTTTTTGCGATAAAGCGCACCGTCATACTAGATCTGTCTTCGCCGCTGATTGCCGCAGGAACAAATACATCTCCGGGTTGCAGTTTTTGTATGGATCCGCCATAATCGACTTCAACGTAGACTTCAGCATCCTTCTTGCTTCCGTCCGAATAATCCCATGCTGAAAATTCCGGAATCACAAAGTTTTTACCTGCAAGCGCTGTTTGGGGAATATTTACTTCCGTCGTTACCGGATCCGGATTAAGCAAAACATTGAAAGGTAATTCAAATATTTTTTCTTCGCCAAGATAATCCGTTACTGTAATTTTCCAACTATATGAACCGGAAACCTCCGGAATGTAACTATCCTCCACCAACACAATACTTTCATCCGGCAACTGCAACTCATGCTTTACAGAAAGGACGCCGCTTCCTCCGGATAAAGAATATTTCGGCAATGCCAACGCAATTCCCGCCAAGCAATCTTCCAGAGGCTCACTTGTCAATGTTGGAGTCTGATAAGATTCCGCTTTTATAACATCAAATGAGCAAGGTATCGCAGAAACGTTTCCAAACCAATCACTTGCGCTATAAACAACCGTATATCGACCCGGCAATGTCGGAACAAACGAACCGTTATTTATGTCAAATTCGGCTTGCTGCGGCGTTCCATATTCTCTGTAAACACGCATCTTGACTTCCGTATTACCGCTTGTTTTGTCGTATGCAGACGCTGCAAAAAACGGATATTTTTTCCCGACAACCCCGAACGGCATTGCATCTACAGATTCCTTCCCGCTTTGAATATGAATGACAGGTGCTTCTGAATCTGCCAAATTAACTTTATCATAGCGATTACCGTCTACCTCCAAAATCATAAACGACGCAGAAGTAGTTAAAATATACGAAGTCGAAATGGTCAATGTTGCTTTACCGGTTTCAAATCCTTCCCATAAAGTATTGACCTGATCTGCATTATCCAGATCTCTTACGAAATTTCCGTTTACGTAAAGAGCTTTTTCCTCATAATCGAACGACAATCGACATGTTTGTTCCTGCAAAGGACTGCTCGCGCCTATCCCGGAAAAACTATGCAAAAACAGCGCACCTAAGAAACGATCATCCAACAATGAACCGTTATAAATGCCGGCAGGTCTTTCTCCGTTTGCTCCGATCTTAGCCCAACTGTATAAGGCGGCATCATCTAAGCTTAATGTTAAATCAATCTCTACCTTGTTTTCCGGATTTTCCGTATCCGTCAAATACAATTTCAGCTCTCTGAAATCAACAGCGCCCGCAGTCTCGGGTGTAATGATCAATTCCAAAAATACATCGTCTTTGGTTTTATCGCTAAAATCAATGACACGGTTGTATTGAATACTCCCGATACCCGAAGTCTTCACCTGAACGCCGACCAACCCTGCGTTCAAATGGGAACGAACGGGTCCTTCAATCGTAGCATTCGACAAATTCTCAAAAAGATCCGCACTCTTCGGTTCCGCGAGAACTGAAAATTGTTTATGATACATTACATCATTGATTTTTACCGAATATACAATTGTATACATACCAGGCTGCTCTACATTCCATGACTCACAGGTGTAAGCACTTCCATCCGGCAAAATCAATTTTGCTTCCGCAACACTTTCACTGCCTTGAAAACTTACCATCGCCGACGGTATTTGCAAAACTTCTCCGCAAAAGATATTTTCAGAAATCGTTCCTGCGATTTTAAAAACAGGAATTTCTGACGTTACGGTCACGGTAAATTCATAAACATCTTTAATAACACTGTCTGCAACCTGATAACGAATTACATATTCGCCTTCCTCTTCTAACGCAATAGAATCCACTTCACCGCTGTTCAGATTCTCCCAAACCTGAACTGTTTGAGAATCTTTCAACAATGTTATCGTGACAGGTAATTGCCTGCCATCCAAATAATATTGATTCGTTGCCGTAGCCCCGTAAACATTATAAATTGCCCCGACTCCTACGATCTCTTCGCCTGTTTTTACAGAAAATATACTTTCTGGTTCAGCCGCTTTTGCCTCTATCAAAAGTTGTTTCTTTACCTGATTTCCTGAAAGATCTTTTGCTTTATAAGTAATTATATATTCTCCAGCTTCGTTCGGCGTAAAAGAAATACCCTCTTTTTGCAATAGCTCCGTTGCTTCTTCCCCGTCTGTATAACGAACCGGAATTACGGCGCCCTTGATTGTCTTGACCGAAACGCTTATATCGCTTATAACACCATCAACCAAATCACCGCAGATCGCAAGAGGAATACTATAAGGCTTTCCGACAACTGCAACGGTCTCAGCCTCTACGGCCAGCCCCGGAACTTCTTTATCACGCAATACTGAATCACCGACCGACAAACCGTTTACCGTATATAACAAAACTTTTGCTGTCTTTCCATCCAATATATCTTCAAATGAAATCGAAACATGGAAAGACTTCATTGTATGGCTCATCGGCTCAAACAACTTGCCATCATTATTCCCTTGTTTCCAATCCCAAACGGTAACTTTTGTACCGTTCGATACCGTCCATACCTCTCCGTTATTATACCCTATCTGAATACTAGAAACATTTGCGGCATCGTAACCATCCGCGGATTTTGCCAAATTAACAAAACTGGTTCCATAAGCAGTTGTATAATACCCCTGTTCATTCGCGCCGCTTGTATTTCCGAGAGCGGTTCCGTTTCTATACCAAACGCCGGCACTTTGCCCGTCTTTTCGTACAGATACCTGCGGCGTAACAACGTCTTCTGAAGATGCATCCAGAACAATATCAAAACTATTCTCGGTATTTTCAGCATCCGTGAAAGTGAACACCAATTTTTTAAGTGTTGCATTCTGTGCTGTAACACCAGGGTCTGCCGCATTTCCAGGCTCATCCGTAAACACACGGAATTCCGTTTCAAAAGAACCGACAAACATTTCGCGAAATTCTACATGTGAACCATCTTTTGTAGATTGTAACAAAGCACCGGTTCTTGAATCTTTGATCCCGCTTTCCGAAGAAACGGTTTGATCGCTTTCCATACTGACGCCATATAAGTCAAACAGTTCATATCCGAATTTCGCTGATGCCGTTAAAGAAAACGCTACACACAAAGCCGCTAAGCTAACGAGACATATTGCAAACCAAAACTTTTTATATCTCTTCATTTTCTACCTCTTGATAAACTTAACCCTTTAATCCACCGATTGCAAGAGATGAATTCATCATTTGCTTGCGGAAAAGGAAAAATAATATGAAACACGGGATACACACAATCATACACGCCGCAAGCCGGACAGGTTCAATACTGTACATCGTCCCGCTTCGGAACTGCAAAAGATAGAGCGCATAAGAAAGCGTGGGACGAGAAGGCAAATATAGATATGATGTAGTCCAGTCATTCCATAGTCCCACAAACGAAAGCAGGTATACAATCGAAATAATATTAAAGATCATTGGCAACATTATACGAAATAATATTGTGTAACGCCCTGCCCCGTCAATTTCTGCCGCATGTATATAATCATTGGATATCGATGAAAATGCCGTATGAAATAAAATGAAATTGAATCCGAGAAAACCGATCTTGGTTACAAATATTCCAATAAAATTATCGTAAATATTCAATGTCCGATACAATCTTAAAGTCGATGCCAAATCACTGCTTCCCATCGGCACAACCATTAAAATAATGGCAAGCCAATAAAGAAAAGAGCCAAACTTATTTGGTATCTTTGCAACAGCATATGCTACAAAACATACACTCATTGTTTGCAATAAAGCACCGATCAGGGAGTAAACCAATGAGTTAAAGGTAAGCTCTTCTATATAGATCAATACCGAAGAACCGTTCAGCATCATCGGAACATAAAGCCCTTCTAATGCATAATAATAGTTTTTTGCCACAAAAGGATCAGGAAAACCAAACGGATGCAAAATATAATCCCCAATATCCTTAAATGAGCAGTTTAAACCCCACAATAAAGCCAATATCAACGTAACCGCATATATGAAAAGTATCACATACAAAGTCCAAAGGATTATATTGCCAACAATAGTATTCCACCGAATTTGATTTCTATTTTTTGACATGTCAATCCTCCTTCGGGCCAATCTTTGTGAGCACTTTTTGTATAAGCAATACAACAGGCAAACACAAATATCCTATCATTATACCAGCCGCCGCAGAGTAAGGATATGCAATCTCTTCCACTGTACTGTTTCCCATGACTTTTACAAACAAATAATAACCGATCGTATATACATAACTCGGACCTTCCGTATTAAAGAAAGGAAAAGTACTCGGCTGACCTTGCAAAATTAACATAATCCCCGTGGAATATCCTAAAACCAACAATGGATAGATGACCGGTATCGTAAGATGTATAAATTCCTGTATTACCGTCGCTCCGTCCACTTGAAGGGCTTCAATCGTTTCTTCGGGAATTTTGCTCATTACACCCGTTCCGATTAAAACGTTTCCGCACAAAGACATCCACAAAGTGTACACTAACAAAGCATTATAAGCTGTATCCGGCCCTGTTAAAATATGCTCCACTTTAATCCCGAAAGGACTCATCAACAACGGCAAAGCATCTTGTACGAAAGAACGGTAAATCATGATATAAATCAAACCGCTGATAACGGACGGCATAAAAAGAACAACTTTCAAAATTCCATGAAAAGGCATCTTTTTATAAATAAGAAAAGAAAACAACCAGCCCGCCGGCGTTACGATAATTAATACAGCCAAATAATATTTGAAAGAATTCCAAACACTCCCGCGCAACAATGCATCACTTGAAAAACTCCGAATTACATCTGCAAAATTATAAAAACCGGCAAAAACATATTCCTGTTTTTTATAATCATATTTGGAAAATGCCAAAGAAAACGATTGAATCATCCCGCCAATGTTAAGCAGAATAAATACAATCATCGGAATAGCAATCAATGAGAAAAAAAACAGCCAATCACCCACTTTTTTTCTATTGTAACTGAATTGTTTCATGCCGTTATTCCTGTATCCTGTTCGAATTTTGCTACAGCCGCGTTCCATTTATTCACGTCGTAATAATTTAAAAATCCTTCATATATCGGTTCAATGCTCTTGTCTTTACTGGTAAATTTATAATAATTCTGCGGGAACAATTCTGATGTAGTACTGCCTTTTACCAAAAAGTTAAATTCCCACGCAATCCAGTTAAAATAATCGGGGTTATATTGAGAAAAAGCATTTTTTCTGTTTCCGTATACATATTTTGTAGATTCGTTCACTTCTAAAATCTCACGAGCAAACGGCGTCATCGCAGCTAATTGTTCGTCTGAAAGCTCATAATCGTACGGGCGCGGAATACCCGTTGTTGAAGTCATCATCGACAACATGCTATCCGTATGTAAAAACTGTACAAATTTAACAGCAAGATCTTTGACTTTGGTTCCTTTCCGAATTCCTATCACCGATTGTCCCGAATTCCCATAATAGGTATGCCCGGAAGCGGAAGTTCCGTCATCCGCCTTCGGTACAGGCAAAATACCGAATTCTTTTTTGCCGTATGCATCATTGGGATCGTTGGACTGATTTACCAAACTCTGGAATGTAATTTTAGCTTCGTTTTCCCACCATGTTCCTTCCACAAGTATTCCGATCGGATTACTTGTCTCTTCCGAGAGCAAAAATTTACTCTGCGCAGCAGTATGAGATACTTGGTCAAAACATTCAGTTCTCGTATATCCTTCTCCGTCCAAAATGGTTTTCATAAATTCAAGCATATAATGTTTTCCCCATTGTTTTTGAAGAAGATATGCATTCTTATAACTGATGGGCGTAGGCGTACTTTCTCCATGGAATGTGTAAGAACCGTTCATTGTATAAAACAATTCTGCGTTATCATATCCCTCGTAATCAAACCATACAGAAGCCAACAATTCTGCAAAATAAGACCCGTGTTGTCCCGTCCAAATAAAAGGCGTAACGCCCTGCCTTACCATACGATCCATCAAAGCCTTAAATTCACTCAACGTAACCGGAAGCCCATCGTCGTAAGTTCCTTCTTTTCCATCACCGCCTACCGTTTTCGGATCATCCGAATTCGGCCGAACAAATCCGCCGCCCTCTTTCATATACAATCCGTACGAACGAAAAACTTCTTTGTTGTATACCATATAGGTACTTCCGGAATATAAAGGCAAACCATAATATTTATCGTTTGTCTTTATATACGTTTTAAATCCTTCGTCCATTTTGTCTTCAATGCTTTCGGTTTCATTAAATTCGCTCAACGGAGTCGTCACTGCCGTCGTAATATCTTCGAACCGATCCTTATGCACATAATCATAATAGCCGCCCATCGACAGAACATATATATCTTCCGTCATACCATCCCAGTTCGCGCTCAAATAAGAATCGTTGTACAAGTCCTGGTTTGTGTTGATCATGATCTGAGCCTTCGGATATATCTTTTCAAATTCAGCCTTGGCGTTTTTCAGCCATTGTTCCCCCAAGCCGCCCCCAAAATTACCTATGTAAACCTGTGTACGGTTCGGGTCTATGTCTTCCCCTTGTTGTCCCCTTCGAAAACATCCGGAGAATGTTATAAAGGTCATACAAGCCAAAATACTCAACATACAAATCGCCATGATCTTTTTGAGTTTCATTGCTCTATTCCTCCTCATAATAAAATATTTAATAACTTTGAATATCGGATTCAAAATTCCAAATCAACTTTTAATTTTCTTAACGCAATTTTGAAAACTATTTCACCATCAGCGTGATAATCTCATATGGAGAATAAGTTACCTGTACCGTATTTTCCTGCACCGTCAGTTCTTCAATACATTCTTCCAAAAGATTGCATAACTTTACTGATTGTACCGGTATTCCAAAATGTAATATCGCCACGCCTCTCGTATTTGCCGTTTCGTACATTCGTAAAACGATTGCGTCCGAATCTTCCGCTTTCTTAACCGTTTCCATAATGATTTGTTCAGAATCGCAAGTAACCAACGAAAATCTTTCCGGCAATTTTCCTTTTTGTTTCATTACTGGAAACGCTGTCATTTTCAAATTAAAGCGGTAAGCTTCCCGAACTGTCCCTGATTGAGTAAACCCTCCGTTATGAGGGTACAGCGAATATCGAAAAGTATGCTCTTCACGATCTGCATCCGGATTGGGATATGTAGGTGATCGCAACAGCGAAAGTCCTAAAACTCCGTCATGTACATCGTATCCATATTTACAATCATTTAGTAAAGCTACACCATACCCGCCTTCTGATAAATCAGCAAACTTATGTGCACATACCTCATACTTTGCTTGATCCCAACTTGTATTGACATGGGTATTGCGTTGTACGTTTCCAAACTGAATATCGTATGTAGCAACACTTTGATTGATATCCAAAGGAAACAATGCCTTCAATAGTAAGTGCCTTTCTTTCCAATCAACTTTCGTATCAAAATCTATCCTGTCTAATCTGTCATATAATCGAATAGTCTGCGTAATCGTTGAATCCAAAAACCTACGTACTATGCAAAATCCGGCACTTTCCGCAGTCCTTACACTTTCTACCTTTTGTAAATCCACAACATCCCAATATTTTTCACGATAATATTCACGCAACTCCCAAGCATCGTATTCGTCATGCATCGGTTCCTCAAAAACGCGCAATATATTTGCCCTGCTCTTTTCCGGAATCAATTCACGAGCAAATTTTTTATCGTATATTGAAATCAGTTCATAACAATCGTTAAAAGCAAGACAAAAACGTGCATTTTCTATTTTCTTCTCACCTAAAACGACTGAGCTGACTCTATCGCTTGCAGGCCTTACAACCGCGTAACCTTTGGGCGGTATGTCTTC
This sequence comes from uncultured Bacillota bacterium, assembly GCA_949287105.1. Classification (GTDB taxonomy): domain Bacteria; phylum Bacillota; class Clostridia; order Christensenellales; family Borkfalkiaceae; genus Borkfalkia. The sequence continues at coordinate 18,716 of CASEFE010000154.1, read as the reverse complement.
TGCAAAAAACTCGAATCCATCTTCCGCAACAACGACATCACTGTTTTCAAATGAGTGCGGATTAAAAACAAGATATCCTCCGCTCGTCTGCACTTGCTTTAGCAAATTCTGCATGCTCTCATTCAATAAATGGGTTGCTTGCTCTGTCAGTTCTAAATATTGCCGCAAACTATCTTCATAAACTTCACGGATTGCAGAACCTGGAACGATATCATGAAATTGATTGACCATGATCGTATCCCAGAACTTACGTATTTCCGTTTGTTGATACCGCTCTCCCAATAAACCTTGATTGATCGATTGCAGCAATTCCAGTTCCCACATCAAAAATTCGCTCTTGCGATTAAAGCGTTTATTTCGCGACATTGTCGTATACGTTCCGCGATGAAACTCCAAATACAATTCGCCGACCCATTTCGGAAACACTGAATGCAAAGACCGCTCATGCATACGCCGGAAAAAATTACCCGCTGGTTCCTGCACTGTACGCGGGCACCCAGGCAACCCATAAGCCATTCTCCGTAAATTTTCAAGATGCTCCAAGGTGGGACCGCCTCCGCCATCTCCATATCCGTATGTAACAAGCGTTTCATTCGCCAATTCCTTTTGCTGGAATCGATCCCATGATCCCGCTATCTGTTTCGGAATCGCAAAACCGACATATAAAGTCTGTGTCTGCGGTTTTTCTCCCAACTTCTTTTCCTGCGTACACAAAAAATATGTTAAAACCTCACTGCCGTCAATACCTTTCCAATAAAATAAATCATACGGCACACGATTGGTATCATTCCAACTGATTTTTGATGTCAGAAAAGAATCTACCCCGCTTTTTTTCAGAATTTGCGGCAAAGCTGCGGAATACCCGAATACGTCTGGAAGCCATAAAATTTTACAATCAACGCCGAACTCCTTTTGAAAAAAGCGTTTCCCGTAAAGGATCTGCCGAACCAAGCTTTCACCGCCGCTGATATTACAGTCCGCTTCGACCCACATGGCTCCTTCCACTTCCCATCTGCCCTGGCGGATCAATTCACGAATTTGCGCAAATAATTCCGGTGCATCTTCCTTAACCACATTGTATAAATACGCCTGTGAAGACATAAACCGATATTCCGGATATTGCTTCATATAATTTACAACCGTGGAAAAAGTTCTCACAACCTTTTCGCGCGTCTGTACAAGTGTCCAAAGCCACGCTATGTCAATGTGCGTATGTCCAATGCAAACGGCGCTTATTTCCGACTTTCCTTTCAACTTTCCATAGATCGTGTCATGTACTTTTTTTAAGGCAAGCTTCACGCTTTCCTTATATTCCTTTGAGCCCAAACGACGTAAATCCAGTGCATCCACTGCCTGATTCAATCCTTTCAAAAGCTCTATATAAGCTATATCATCAGAATCGGTGTATTCCAATATTTGCAAAGGGACATTTAAGTCGTAATACAACTCTTCTGTTTCAGTATCGATCTCTCTTAGTTCTACAAATAAGCGCATCTGATCACTTACATATTGACTCGTATAAGCATACAAATCCATGTGAAAATTTGTGCACCCTTCCGGCAATAAAAATGATCGATGATTCACATCAAAAGCCTGCTGTAAAACTCCATCTATAAATAGCATAAACTGCGGATTTTTCAAATCCCATCCGCTCCGCTGCGTATCAACGCAAAGCCTAACTGTTTTACCCACAAATTTTGGAGGCACAATCACATCAGCTGTAAACCACGCGTGCATATCACTTTCGCCACCCCAGTAGCCCCCGGAAGAGAACTCCCTCCACCCCGGCGACAATACATCAGGTAGCTCCCCCGGCTTTTTGTAACCGCAAGGCAAATACCTCAGTCCTGTAACTTCTTGACAATCCGTCACGATAAGACGTTCCAGTGTATCAACGATCAATTTTACTCTTTCTTTAAGCGCTTTCAATTTTTTGCCTCCGCCCAAATAATATTGCCGTATTCTGAAAAAGGGTTTTCGATCGTAATTCTGCCCGCCATACAATCGCCCAAACCACTATATAAATTTACGAGTCCATCTCCCGCCGGAACGATCCCCGAAGTAAAAGCAACATCCTTTAAAGTCGCAAGCTTCGCATCTCCTTCCGGATAACAACTTCTGCATCCGATCACCTTGCTGTCTAAAACGCGACGCGAATCCGGATCCAATACAAACGCAGTATTTACGTATACCGGCTCATCCTTTGCTTTTAGAAAACATTGATGACCGATACAACCAATCAAACCACTGTCCAAAGCCAAAGCCTGGTTACAACCGCCCCATTCCCCCGCTTGAAAAAGCCCAGAAATTATCGGTGCGTTACGAATTCGCGCAGCTGTCAATTCTTCTAACGATGAAATAACACGAAACCCCACTACAGATTCTGTACCGTAGCGTGCTAACACCGCCTTACTTCTTGGTCTTGAAAACACCCCGATTCCTCGTGATCCCAAATCGACAAGCCTAATATCTTTCATATAATTCGGACCACATGTAAACGGATCTAACTCTTTCGGCTGATTCCCCCGATAAAAATAACAGTGATAAGTATCAATGTCACCCGCTTGGTATCGTACATGTGTACCACCAAGTAACACTTCTCCCTGTATAAAACTTATAAAAGGATCTTCCAATGGATATCCCAGAGCTTCGGGAGCCATTCTCCAATGATCTCCGGATACGCGTTCAAATAATATTGTTCTGGAATTTGCCCATTTTAACCGCCTTTCAACCCTTCCGAACAAATATTCTTTACCATCTACTTCAAAAGGAATCGATGGATTATATACATCAAATCCATCCACGCCAGAAAAGGAAAGAAGCGCGCTATCATAAATTTTTGCATTTTGTAAAAATTGTTCTATTTTTTGTTGTATAACCATATAAATTTCTTCTGTTTCTTTGTTTTATTTCTATTTCAGGCTGATTTTTCCTTTCAAAATGTAGGCTTTTAGCTAAATCTATTTTAATTATATCACACGCACTTTCTATTTTCTTGTTCTTTTGTATTCAATAATTGTTATTTTTTTCACTCTTGAAATCATTTTAAACTTAATTAACAATAGAAATTTCCAGCTGCTTTCCATAAAAAAAGAAGAGGTTATCCCTCTTCTTGCTTGTTTGTAGATTTGTCTTTTATTCCACGCCATACACCGCATTGCGATATTGCAACGGCGTTACCCCTATTTTACGGCGAAACACATGATCAAAATGGCTTAAACTGTCATACCCGATCCTTCCGCAGATTTCAAGTACGGAAAGATCTGTATTGATCAATAAATATCGGGCATACCGAATTTTACAATCAACAAAATATTCGCCCGGCGTTACTCCCATATATTGCTTGAACAACTTGATACATTGCGTTTTACCATAACAACTATATCCATAAATATCCGAAACTTTCATCTGCATTCCTTCCGGACTATTGGCGGCCTCCACTATCTTTGATATCCAATCCGGCAAACTTTTTAACTCTTTTCGATTAATAAAAAGCTTTAAGCATTCTCCCAATAAAATCGCTTCATGCCTTTTGGCTTGCTTCTCGTCTAGCAATCGCGTATGCTCTACAATTTTGAATTCTTCTACTATTTCCTGAAATTCTTTGCTTGCCAAGCGATACTGTATTCCTGTTTCATATCCGGAATATAGTTCATCATAATCCAAACTATATAAACTCAAATATTTACGGAATAGTTCGTCTGTAACTGTAATGCACTGCATTTGATAAAATTTTCCTTCCTGACAACGATAACCGTGTACGTCATTCGGTCTTACACATACAAAATCGCCCTTTTCCAGAAGAACAACGTGCCCGTTAATCAAGTGCTCAACCTCGCCTTCCGTAATATAAAACAATTCCCAAAAGTCATGTGTATGTACGTAAACAAACGATTCGGAAGTTTCATGAAGTTCCATATCCCCATATTCAGGATATAATTCGCGAAATGAATAATATCGCATTCTAAATTGCCTCCTTTCCGAATTTATCTGATTACTTACTAAACATTATAGAAGATTGAATACAATTTTTTTATTCTCTATGTTATTTTACCATACTTTTTCTTACGATTCAAGCTATTTTTACTTTTATAAGCTGCCAAAATTTTGTACTTCTCAACACCAAATAAATATCGGGCGGCAGAACAAGCTGCCGCCCGATAAAATTTTTCAATGCTGTATAGCGTTTCTTTAACATTTCCATCTGATCTGCCGATAAAAAATCTTACGTGTTCTCTGCGACTACTGGAAAAACGCATGATAAATCGCTCGAATACAACGCTCATAATCTTCATTATTGATGCCTACAATGATATTTAATTCACTCGAGCCTTGATCTATCATTCTTACATTGATTCCGGCATCCGATAAAGCACTGAACAGCCTCGCCGAAGTACCGACGCTTGAAGCCATTCCATGTCCAACCGTTGCTACCAAAGCGATATTTTCCAAAACATGGATATAGTCCGGATGCACAGCCTCTTTAATCTCAACCAACAGTTCCTCTAAAATGCCATTTTCTAAAAAATGACTTTCAATGACAAGAGAAAGAGTATCAATCCCGGAAGGCATATGCTCAAAGCGTATTTCTTTGTTTTCCAAAACAGACAATACCTTCCGTGCGAAACCAACTTCCGCATTCATCATTGATTTTTCAAGAAAAATAACGGTAAAATCTTTTTTGCCGGCAATCCCTGTTACAATACCTTCCCCTTTTTTGTATTTTTTAGAAGGCAAAATCAATGTACCGGCGTCCTGCGGGCGAAATGTATTTTTAATTTTTATAGGAATATCCCCTTTTCGAACCGGAAAAATTGAATCCGCATGAAGCACATTCGCTCCCATATAAGATAATTCACGCAGCTCCTTAAACGATATATTTTCAATCTTTTTCGGCTTTTCAACAATACGCGGATCGCAAGCTAAAAAACCACTTACGTCCGTCCAGTTCTCATACAATTCGGCGTTTACCCCACGCGCTACGATTGCTCCGCTGATATCGCTTCCGCCCCGTGAAAATGTTTTTACTTCCCCCTTTGCATCGGTACCATAAAATCCAGGAATGATCGCTGTTTCATATTTTGTAAGCGTCTCAAAAATAAGAGGATATGATCTCTTTTCGTCAAACGATCCGTTTGCATCAAAAAATATAATATCTTTTGCATCCACGAATTGCCAGCCCATAAATGCAGAAATAACTCTTGCATTCAGATATTCTCCCCGTGACGCCGTAAAATCTATACTTTTACGAGTTTCAATTTCTTTTTCCGTTTCATCCAATATTGCATCGATATCAAAACTCTCTAAATTAAGTTCTTCTACAATCGAATGAAATCTTTTTCTTATTTTTGAGAATGCTTCAGAACAGTTTCCCTTTTCCAAACTCTCTTTATAACAATCATATAAAAGATCTGTTACCTTTCTATCCTCCGAAAAACGCTTCCCCGGTGCAGAAACAACCACATATTTTCTGGCCGGATCACTCTTAACGATTTCGGCAACTCGCGCTATATTATTGCCGTCCGCCAAAGAAGACCCTCCGAATTTACAAACCGTTAAACTCATTATAATATCTCCTTGCCCTCGATATAATATCTCTTCTCCTCACTTTCTCCCATCGAAAACGTTTTACGCGGTAAGCTTCCGAAACGTTTCACCGCATCAAATAATTTTGACTTGTTCATTTTGGGAAGACATATTCCAACGCAATCCGTGCGCTCCTTTGTCAATGCGCACAACGCCTCTTCCCCATGAATGTAATCTACTTCTCCACCCTTTTCAGAAATATATTTCGAAATATACGCATCTATTGATTTTACTGCCTCCGGAACATCTTCCGGAACGCTTAAAGAGGATTTTTTGCCCGCCGTATAAATGGCGCCTTGCCCCTTTCCGGAAACCGAAAGCCCTGCTATAAAATCGCGCGGATCTACTCCCTTCACCACCCGATGAATTGCTTCAAAAGCAATACTTTCATCATAAATATTAACAGCTTCGCAAAGAGCAAACCGGGCAGGGTTATACTCCTGTTCTTGTCGGGATAAGTTGTTTTTTATTTTTTCCCAAAGCACTTTTGCTGTCGCAAGTGAATGATTTCCGTCGCCTACCATAAATAAGAGTCCGTCTTTTTCCAACTTCGAAAAACGATCTATCACAGGCTGGTAATCGGAAATAAATTTGCCGACAACGTGGCCTCCTCCCATATTCAACTCAAAATCATACAATTTTTCTAAATCATCTTGATTTTGCAAAGGGCCAAGAACAAGATTCTTTGGATCTTCATACAACAGCATGATATGCGGAAACTCCATCTCAGCCCCTTCTCGTATCTTCAAACGAGGCGGTATGCGCTCTAAAATCGTTGCCTCCGTTGCTCGAATCAATGCATTGCTTTTCTGTTCATAAGAATATTTTTCCAAATCAACAGACAGAACAATTCCTCTCCGCAAAGGCGAATTCTTCGTTTTGCGTTCCACCATGACAAACCCTTTGGGGAGTTTGCGGAAAATACCTTTCTGACGATACTGGGTAATTGCTTTTCGAATCGATTTGATTCGTTCCTCACATCGATCTGATAAATATATTTCCGGAAGAGTAAGCCGTAACGTTGACGGACTGTCTCCAACCAGTTTTTCCACTTCCTCCCAATATCTGTAATCCGATGTATGCTGATCACAGGCAATAACAGCCCATTTGTTCATATCCACAGACGACACCGGAAGTAAAATTTCTGCCGCCTCTATACATTGCTCTGCCATATTTATTTCTCCGTTTTTCACATACCGTAATTGATCACTATATATACAACAAATGCCAGCCCGATAGCAAGCAATTTGATCGGGACATTGTCAATAAATATTCCGGCAAGTTTACGCCAAAAACTCTTTTCTCTCATATCCGTTTCCTCCCGTTGGCACTCAGATCTTTCCAATAGTAATCATTCAACGTCTTTTTTAATAAATCATAATCTGCATACCTGGATATCTTTCCGCGCTGCGCAATCGTTATAATCCCTGTCTCTTCAGATACAATAAAGGCAATAACATCCGAAGTTTCCGTGATCCCTATTCCTGCGCGATGCCGCGTACCCAATTCTTTTGGAATATTTACATTCTGGGTAAGAGGCAAAAAACACCCTGCCGCCTGAATTTTATAGTTGTTGATGATCATCGCACCGTCATGTAAAGGCGCTTTCGGAAAAAAAATCCCTTCAATTAACTGTGATGAAATATTCGCATCCAATACAACCCCACTTTCTAACACTTGCGAAGGCACATTATCATTGGATAGTATGATCAAAGCTCCGATATTGTCCTTCGACAGATTCTGTAACGCACGAATAATCTCCGCCGAGTATCGCTCCGCCTCATCTTTGGAAACAGCCGTCTGATGACCTTGCTTTTCCGTGTGCATATTGAAAGAATTCATGTTCAGTATGTCTCTTTTTACTTCAACATTGAAAATAACAAGCACAAGCCCGGCCATCACAAGCGGAATGATCATATACGTTGCCCCGCTCATTTCATCGTTGGAAATAAATATGATACCTGTTACCACAATCAATGCCGAAAAAACAGCAATGACACTTTTAACATTGCTGCCTTTCAAAATTCGAAATACATAATAAAAAACCAAGGTAAACATGATGATTACCAAAGCATCCACTACATCGAAAGAAATAAAAATTTTACCGATATTCGAAAAAAAGTTTTTCATAATTTTTCTCCGCAGTATTCACACTTTATTATTTTACACGAAATTGTGAAAAAAAGAAAGCAAATCACACCGCTTCCTGACAGATCACTGCTCTTTTCCCAAAAATAAAAGAGAGTTTGCTTTCAAAAGCGCTCCTTGTGCCGTTAAATTGCCGCTTTTTACATCATTGATTGCTTCCAAAACATAAAAATAGCATTCTTTAACCCGGTTCGCACCTATCAACTGTGCCTGTCTGCGATTCATCTTGACTGGATATTCTTTCATACCTAATATCTGCGCTGTTTCTGCATCCGGTTTATGCAACAATATGATCTCGTACATGGCTCTAAAATATGACAGAACCGTATTCAATACCATCATTTCATCAACGCCTTTCGATAATAATTCGTTCATAATAGATAGGTATTTTCCGTTATTTTGCAGCCCCAATGCATTGGTCATTTCATACAATTTATAATCAGTATCTTTATATACGATCTCATCTATATCACTGATTGTAATCCGATTTCCTTCACCCGCATATGCGATAAGTTTTTCTGTCTCCGCCGCTATTCTCGACATATCTCCCAAACAATACAGCATGACTCGTTCACAACATTCCGTATCTGCTATAATTCCTGCTTTCTTGAACTGTGCAAATATCCAGCGCAAAACTATTGCGTCATCAGCCTTTGAACAATCGACCCATGTTATATTGGGTGCCTTTTTTAAGTCATAAGACTTTCCTTTTGCTTTATCCGAATTCACGATCAATAAGATCGTACTTTCTTGTGGATTTTCAAAATATTTGCGAAGATACAAATCAAATTCTTTTTCCGTAGGATAAAAATCTGTAATTTTTACTATTCGCTTTTCACTCATAAACGGAAAACTTTCTGCCGCAGAAATCATTGAACTACAAGCGCTGCCTTTCAATGTTTCGCCATGAAACACGGTAAAATTCAAAGACGGTTCACCCAGAAACCTTTCACGCAGCATCTCTTCTCCACGCTCTTTAAAGTATTCCTCTTCACCGTCGAACAAATATATCGGACAAGCCCCTTCATCCAGGCTCTTTTTAAAATTTACAAATTTCATCGTATCACTCCGCTTTTTTCACTTTGATTATATCATTTTTCAACCCTATTTGCAAGTCGCCCGCAGAATATACGTTCATCTTACCTTCTGTTTTTTCAAAATAAATCTCAACTTCCGGCTCACATTCAGAAAAAAGCTCTTCCTCATAAATCGGAGCAATCAAAACATCACAATCCGGTAAGTTCTCATTAACTTCCTCCCCACAAATCAGTATGTCCGCTCCAAGAAAATTTAAGTATAAAACCTCATTGCCCATAAAACAAGCATTCGAATTTCCCATACGAAAGAAACTGTTTTCTTCCTGAATTTCCAAAGTTTGAAACGTATCGACAAATTCTGATTTTGCCCATACATGCATCATACCTATTTTTGCAAATTTAAGTACAATCGGAACAGCTGTATTGATATCACGCGTTTCGGAAAGCACTATAAGATCATCAATATATGAAACGCCCTCTTGCAAAAACAATCTTTCCACAAAGACCGGATCCGGTGATCCGACAAGCAGCAATGCCGTCCGATCGTCACTTTTGAAAATCACAGCATTATCACCATAATACGAATGGACGGTAATCGTTCCGTCATAATAAAATGTTCCGTTTTGAAAAACCATCACCAATGATAAAATAACGGCGAGTATTCCGGATGCGATCATTTTCGGAACCAGCTTTAAGTTGACTTTATCTGAAACCAAAAACAGCAATATATACCACAAAATTGCAGCTGAACCAAACGAAAAGCCGCAGATCAATAAAATTTTGAAATCCAACATCAAAATCGGTGTCACTGCAAATTGTAAAAGTAAACAAGGAAGATATAAAATTACAGTTCCGGCAGCCGGAAAAAGAATTGCCGGCAACATACACAAAAATAGGATCGAATAAACGGCACTGATAATGGGCACAAACAACAAATTCAAAACCAAACTGATCGCAGACACATACCCGAAAGAATCTAACAACAGCGGAAACGTACTGATCTGCGCCGATACAGATACCGACAAAGCAGAAGCCAGCTTTTTCGGTAAAAATTTCACGCGCGAAAGCAAGCGTCCAAGATGACCACCCAACACAATGATCCCGGCTGCCGCAGCAATCGAAAGCTGGAACCCGACGGAAAACAGATAAACCGGATTCAAAATTAAAACAAGAAGAAATGCGAGCGACACCGAATTTAACCAATCGTATTGATAACCTCCGGTATCGGCTATCATTAACACAGTGCACATGATCAAAGCACGAACAGACGAAGGAGAAAAACCGCAGACACCTGTGTAAAATAACAAAACCAGAAACACAATTGTCACACGCAAAACGCCGCGAATCCGTAACCTCTTGACAAGGAAGTACAACATACCGTAAAGCAGACCAATATGGAGACCGGATACGGCAAATATATGCGCAATGCCTCCGTAGCGGAAATTTTGCAATACATCCTGATCCATATAACCGCTGTCACCAACCAGTAAAGCATATGCAATCGAAGCCGTAGACGCATCCGTAGAAGAAAACAATGTTTCCCGAAGACGGCTGCGCACCGAGACAAAAACCGATTTCCCGTTCCCTTCCGATATGATCAGATTTTCCGAATTAACCGATGCAAAGTATCGCGTTCCCGACAAAATCGCCGAAGTATTTATACGGCCATATGCCCACGCATCATAAGTTGTGACAGAACATTCACATACAACGTGCGATCCTATTTCAATCTCTTGTCCCGAATCACCATAAAGATAGAGCGACATATTTCCATCCGGAAATACAGTGACGCCCTTTTCCGTAACAATATGCAGATTTTCTACCGTCAGGATTGTTCTGCTTCCACCATCACCTATCTCAAAAACTTCACCCGAAACGAAGCATTTTCCTAAGATTTCCGGATCTTTTTCAAATGCAGAAATTTTCGCAACAAAGCTGATAGCGCCGATGGAATAAAACACAGCTAAAACGAGAACAAACAAAATTTTATGAAAACTCTTTGCGCTGTTTTTATGCAAAAGCAAGAAAATACCGACAGGAATTACAACCAAGTTAAGCCAAAATGCAGAATACCCGATCAAAAAAGATAAAAATATCCCTAAGCCAAAACTTAGGGATATACAAAGGACAGGACGAAAATTGATAATTCTGTCCCCTTTATAGAACAAATGATTGTCTGCACGCTTAATCTTTTCCATTTTTCTTTCGTAATTTTTCTTTCGTAATTCTATTATACTACCAAATAAATGTACAAAACATCGCCGAAAAAAACCGCATCACAAAAATCCAGAGGCGCTTTCGGATTCAAATCCGAAGGGGGTTCGAGTACACCCGCTAAAAGAAAAATATCTTCATAGGTAGAATCATATGGAACGGTATATCTGCCCGGGCGAAGAACATCTTCGCCCTGAACAATTACGTTGATGGAAGAATTATAATTTTCTTCCAGATCCACACAAACCGCCATTCCTTCTTTTTGCAACGGAATATGCATATCCGACAATGCAACCGCAAGCGCCAAAAAAGCCAAAACCAATAACGCCGCCGATAATCTCAAAGCATTTTTCATAATTTTTAAGAAAGGCTGATCCGATCGCTGATCGACCGAACAAACAAAGTCTGTGAAACACCCAGATCGACACATTCATGGATAAATGCAATCAATTTATCGCTCGGACGAGTTACCTTCAATTCCGCACATACCATTGCATCTAATTCATCGGCATAAAGGCTGACTTTATTTTCTAATAGCCCTTTGATCATGGCAATGATTTCATAGGGCGTGAAATCTTCCTCCGATTTTCGCAATGGTTCACCCGGCTCTACCCGGTAAAAATCATATCCGAGACATTTATCTGTTTTACGCAAATATACTTTTCCGCATAATTCTTCGCGCTTAAGATCGCACAGATTGATCAGATTCATCATTCTCTCTTCAACCTTTCCGCCGAACTTCTGTATACCCAAAGTATACAGACAGCGCTTCATCAAAAAGCGTACGGAAATCGGTTCTTCCGCCGCCGCTATCGCCCGTAAATGCGAAACGATTGCCGCATCATTATCTCCACACGTCACATATTGCGCGGTATTTTCTTCACGCTCCAACTTCGCATAGCGATAAACTTTCCGATACTTAGCCAAATGATCCCGATTCACCTTATCCGCTCCCGTAAGGCGGTCGAGGATATCTTTGACCTTCTTGATTTCACGCTTGGGATTGTTTATAAAGTTGATCGTAAAGATTCGTACGACATTCCAGTTGTTCAGTTTCAAAGTTTGGACCTGCAAAATGTTCCTGTCTTTGGCACACGAACGATATGCCGTATCCCCGTCGCACATAATTGCAAGAATAAAACGCTTTTTGTTTTTAGGATCCAACACCGCACAATCGATCTTAAAATCGGAAATTCCCACATCGTAACGGCATTCATAGCCATAATTGGCAAGTTCCTTGGCGATATATTTGCCTATACCGCTGTGCGTTGTTTTCAGCTCTTCCGAATTGATTGCAAGCGTCGTTCTGCCCTTTTCGGCAAACTCCAAAAACGCCTTTAATCCGGCAACGCCCTTGCTGTTTGTTTTAGCTAAATTGATCATAGCTGACGTCATCGAAGAAAACACCATCATCTCTTCCCTCGCCCGGGATACCGCCACGTTTAATCTTCGCCATCCGCCAACTTGGTTGAGCGGCCCGAAATTCAGTGAAACACGTCCCGCTCTGTCCGGTCCATAACAAACAGAAAATAAAATCACGTCACGCTCGTCACCTTGAACATTTTCCAGATTCTTTACAAACAGAGGTTCTTCTCTTTCATACGCGGCGTCTTCCAATTTATTCTTTACCAAAGCATCAGCAAGCCTGCGCTCAATATAATCCTGCTGTGCCGTGCTGAATGTCACAATTCCGATACTTGAATGAACAAGAGTCGGATCTTTCAGCCTACGTACAACCTCTGCAACCAGCGCCTCCGCTTCCGCTTTGTTACGTTTTGTAAATCCGCGGTCATAAACACCATTCGTCAAAACAAGCTTAACTTTGCTTTCCAAAGCATCCGGCGAAGGGAATGTACAAAGTTTATTGCCATAATACATGATATTTGAAAAGGCAATGAGGCTTTCATGTTTACTTCGATAGTGCCAGTTCAAATGCTTTTCGGGCATACTGAGAGCAAGACAGTCGTCAAGTATGCTTTCCAGATCTTCCGTTTCAAGATTTTCTTCATCCAGATAGCCCGAAGCAAAAAATGTCGTCGGAGGAAGCTGTTTCGGATCGCCGACAATCACAGCGCTTTTTGCCCGCGCAAGTGCTCCGACCGCTTCGCTCGTAGGCAATTGCGATGCCTCGTCAAATACTACAAGATCAAAAAGATCCGGATCCGCCTGCAAATATTGTGAAACTGTAATCGGGCTCATCAACAAACAGGGTGCCAGACGGGAAAACAATGCCGGTATTTCTTCAAAAAATGCCTTCATTTTCATTCCGCGCATATTGCTTTTCAAAATCCGCTGAAATGCAAGAACTTCCAAGCTCAGAGTACCTTCGGTAGATGTCGTAGGAAGCGCAGCGATCAGTTTGTTGCGTATATGCTCCCGCGAAAGTTTGCTGTATTGCTCATCCAATAAACGGAATTGCTCAATCTTTTCTTCCAGTACAGATGCTGAAAATTTAGAAAGGACAGGGTCGGCGCCGATATTCGTTTCAATAAAGTTTCTGTACACATTTTTTCGGAAACTATCCAGCAGATTATCCGAATTGATCGCTCCCGATTCCAATGAATCGGTGATAAAATTCAGCCCGGCTTCATTCAGCTGTTCTGAAATATTTTTGAAAAGACACCATGCCGCAAGCATGTCGATATTGTCGATCAATGCCCCTGCTTTTACATTAAAATAATCTAAAAGGTCTTCGTCATAATATTTATCGGGGTGCGCATTGATCGTTGCGCAAAAACTTTTTTGTGCCCCTTCATATCCAACTATTGCTTGTTTCAGCCCGTCCAGAATCGGTTCCGCATATTCACCGGGTACAGATTTTACACAGACACTGTTAAAACTGTCAGCATTATAATCCATGAACACGCCTTCCGCCAATGCGTGCATTTGCTTTAAGTCTTCCATAAAATCTTCACGGCGGCGAAAATTGATTTTGCCCCCACGGTCAATGAAATTCGAAGAAAGCTTTGTGTTGTTTTTGACCAGTTGCAAATCCTCATAAATCTGGGCAACGATCCCGATATATTTAAGCTCCTCACCCGGGGCTAACTTTACCAGTGCGGCTTTGCGCAGCCTTTTAGCCAATGTGCCAAGAACTTTCGAACTCTTATAATTTACATCCCAGTTATCAAGTTCTTGTTCGATCACTGCCGGATCAACATCAATATCCACAAGAACCTTAAAAACTTTGAAATAATTGCTCAAAAGCCTGTCCAATCTTCTGTTTGCGTTAAAAAAGACATAAAATTCGTTTTCGTCGCAATCAAAATATTTTTGGATATCCTCACTGCGCAGCTTTTCTATCAATTGCAAAAGCGTACTTAGCTTCTTCTGCGTAAACGCACTGATACGCTGTCTGTAAAAATCTAAAAACAAGCTCAGATAACTTTTCAAATGTTTGATTTCTGCAATCAAAACTTCTGCTGCATAATAAACTTTGTTACGTACTTCAAAATCGTATTCGCAAAGATTAACATTATCAAACGGCGAACGATACGCACCGCCGCATTGTTTTGCGGCCGCCGATAAATCAATGAGAAGTTTTTCGTACGTCTCTAATTTTTCTTTTGTTAAACTATCGTAAAATGTACTTTCTATATCCAAAACATCGGGTGCATTTTTGTTTTTAAGATAAATCAGTATCCCTTCGTAAACCGAAACTCCCAACCTGCGCTTTTTATGCAGCGCAGCGATCGGTTCGTTCAATGCACGGCGAACCTCTTCGATCTGCTCGCTCTTGGACTGAAATTCGGCATTATCCTGCTGTTCGGACAACGAAAGTGTTGTTTCTAATTTTTTTAATACCTGTGTTTTATCCAGTTTGTTGGAATGAAGCTCTAAGCAAAAGTCCCCCAACCCGATCGAATCCAGTCTTTTTTTAACAACCGACAGCGCTGCTTGCTTTTCCGCAACAAAAAGAACTTTTTTGCCGCGGTTCAGACAGTTGGCTATTATATTCGTGATCGTCTGGCTTTTACCCGTACCCGGAGGGCCATGAAGCACAAACGTCGTTCCGTTGACCGCTTCGGCAATTGCTGAAAATTGTGAGCCGTCCGCCATCAACGGAGACAGAACTTCTTCCGGAGCATAATCATCTTCCGCTTTATCCTCAAATACCGTTTCCGGAATTTCAAGCCTGTTTTCCAATAAGGATCTCACCAGCGGATTTTTACGGAATTTATCGATATTTTTACGCACATCCTGCCACATCGCATAGCGCGCAAACGAAAAACTCGACAAATATACATCTTCCAAAACATCCCATCGCTTCATGTTCAAAATTTCCATCTTGACCATTGCAATGATTTCGGAGATGCGAATTCCCGGAGATATATTATCCAAACCTCGAATATCAATCTTAAATTCGCGCAGCAAAAACTCTAATAAAGTGGTATTAAATTGCATTCCGTCTTCCGTAATACAGACGGAATACCCCTTGCCGCCTTTGCTTCGCGTTATTTTTACAGGCAACAGCACAAGCGGCGCATATTTTGCATCGCTTTCTCCCGATTCGTACCACTTCAAAAATCCGAATGCCAAAAACAAAACATTGGCGCCCGCCTCTTCTTCGGCCGTCTTCCCTTTCTTGATCAGATATCGAAGTGTATCAGCAACTTCTTCATTTTCCGCATATGTGCGAAGCCGCCTGTTTTTCAGTTCAACCCCAACCAACTCGGACAATGCCGAAAGATTCGAAGGCGCAGTGAACGGTTCTCCTCCCGTAAGTATGCCACGGACGTCGGCCGTTTTTTCCAAAAGGAAGAATTCCTCGCCTGTCGCCAAACTGTCATAAGTCTCATTTATATCCGCCGAAAGAATATGAAGCGCGTTTTTCTCCGGATGAAAATTTAACAATGTATTTTTTAACGATAAATCAAGAAGGCGCCGCTCCCATTGCTTATTTTTCGTTGTCTTTCCGTCCAGACTCAGTTTATGCGTACCCGAAATCGTTTCCGGTGCCGCATCCAGATCCGTTTCTTCCTCTCCAAGAAGCTCGTACCCCTTGATCCCCTTTACTTTTAAGGGCAACGAACTGATCCGCGCAATTCGACAACGCCGCACGTCAATGATCGTATCAAACCAATTGTTTTCAAGTTTTTGCCGAAAATGTTTTTCCGCCGCCGTATAGTTTACATTTTTACCCGAAAACACATCTTCCGCATCAAACATGCTGATATTGTTGATTCCGTCTGCTATATATTTGTGCAGAAGATCCACATCATCACTGACACTGTCCGCAAAACAGTTATCATATAACCACGCACCACACGAAACGCTTTTTTCTCCTACGGCAATTACCGGATGTAACCCCGCGCACTCTAAGCATGATGCCAAAAACAACACCAATTCAAACGAAGTGCCGACTTTGCTTTTCAGTATTTTCGTTATATCGCCTACCGGCACAGGGTCATCATAACTGTACTCAGCCGCCGACTTTTCAATCACTTGCTTTTTCACAACAGCAAATACAGCGGCGCAAATCTGACGTATTTTATTTTTATCCCCTTCCTGATAACCTTGCCATTCACAGGATATATTCCATTTGGCAAGCTGTTCCCTCGCCTCTTCCAGTACACGCAGACAATCCGCTACCTTTGGCCTCACAAAACTTGAAAGAAGTTCCGCATTTCCACTTCTGCCGCACCAATAATCAAACGGCAAAACGGATACCTCTACGCTCTCTTCCGCTAAAACTTCTTTCCCTTGAATCACCTTAACTTTTATAGGCTGAACCGTGATTTCCGAAACTTCCGTGAGATATAAAGGTGAAACTACATTTTCCGCCGAAACCTCCACAGAACTTTCAAACGGAATTTCATCAAGATGCTTCGAAAAAGGCAACAAAAAGCCATTCCCGTTTTCAATTACTATTTCGATGTCTTCCAAAGATTCCGCACCGCTGTTGGAAACCTGCAATGTAATAAACAACGGAATTCTATTAAAATAATCCGTATATCCAAAAAATTGCTGCACCCTTACTGAAAGTTTAACACGCTCTTTCAGTAATATCTTTGCGGATTTTTTCCCTGCCATACGCACCTCCGTCGCCGCAAGGCTCTTTCGCCTCTTTACCTCTGTACCGCCTTCATCTTACGGCACAAACTTATTTTCTCTGTTCCTTATTTATTTTAGCAAAATTAAACAAGTTTGGCAAGCGTTGCCAAATAAGCAACTATGCGTTTTTATTGCCTTTTCCTCTTCGTCCTATTCCGAAACCCGAATGATATTCAGAATTTCGTCATAATTTTTCGCCGTATAATCCGGTTTTCCAACAACAGGCACGCCGCCCGCAGGTGCATACCAAATACTTGAAATTCCCGATAAATTGGCTCCGCGAATGTCAGACGTCAATGAATCGCCTATTACAACACACTCTTGCACCGGCCTGCCGATTGAATTCAAAACTACATTAAAAAATTCTCGGGAAGGCTTGGCAAATCCGATTTCATCCGAAACGAATATTCCATCAAAAATATTTCGGATTCCCAAAGCTTCCAGGCGTCCATATTGTGCGGCCGGCGTACCGTTAGTAATAAGATAAACCTTGCCCAAATCTTTTAACGCAAACAAGAAACTTTTTGCTCCTTCCAACATATATCCCGTTTTGCAAAGCTTGTCAAAATAAATTTTATTGACCTTGGCAGCATCCTTTTCTATGCCATTTGCCGCAAAAAGCCTCGCAAATCTTTCCACAACCAAGCGCTGTTTTGTGATTTCACCCCTTTCGTATTCACGCCATAAAGAATCATTGATCGCTTTGAATTGTTCAAATCTGCCCGGAGAGCAAGGAAGTCCTTCTTCCTCCAAAGCAAAATAAAAGCTCTCTTTCGATGAACGGATAAAATCCAAAATAGTCTCATCGGCATCCACAAGAAAATTATTCCACATCTTCGGCCTCCGTTATTACCGCCAATTCTTTCAACGCACGGGTATAAGCTATATATCTTTCATGCACGGTCATACCCTCTCCCGCAACAGCGACACTTGTAAATTCAAGACCTTTTGACTCATATACCGTCATTAAATTTATTTTCTTTTTTGATACTCTGCCTGTTTCTCCCAGCACATTATAGCTTTTTCTTCGATACTTTTCCAATTCAGTTTCAGGTACGATCACCGCTTTCAGACCTGCCTTATCCCGAAAAAATCCACTGACTCCCCGAGGTGTTATTCTTAATACGGAAGGTCCGTCAAAGCCGATCGGCTGCATCGCTATATTTAACCGCGAAGAAACAAATTCAACTATCTGGTTTGTATTCCGGTAATTTTGTTCGAGATTATATACCGTTTCAATACCTACGTCCGACCACTGCGAAATTCCTCGCTCCGGTGTTATGTTCTGTATAAGATCTCCATACACATTAAAAGCCGCATCTTCATTGATGATCTTCAATAATCTGTATTCATTTCTCGATATGTCCTGCCCTTCATCAATAAAAACCAAACCGAAACGAGGCTGCATTTTTTTCCCAAGAAGAGCCATCAGCAAACACAAGACATAAGCATCGCTTTTCAGCAAGCCTTTTCCGACACCATACTTATTCTTCACTTTCCTTACAATTTCTTTATAGAAAAGTCTCGCCAATTCCACATGCTTGCCGCATTTGCCTATCTGAACAAAATATGCGTTGCCGCAAAGAACCTCAAATAAATCAATAAATGCCCCAAAACGTTCTGAAATATCTGCCACGCATTGCGATGCTTTATCAATCTCTGCTATAAGTTGTTTCC
>CASEFE010000153.1 GCA_949287105.1 uncultured Bacillota bacterium | reverse complement strand
TTTGGATACGGTTAATTATACGGTACAGGGAACGGGCCTTTATCCGAACGGTGATGCAGCAAGCGTAAACGTGATCAACTCCGAAATTATATCTTCGGGCTATTGCGTTGCCACAAATGCTGCCAAAGCGGATAATTACAATGTGGTTATAAATCTTGAAAAGTCTTTGTTTACCGCACTGGAAGACGGAGCGGGAACAGCAATCATTGTAAATGTTCCGGGAAAGCTGAACATGAAAGAATGTACGGTACAGAGTTATTTTCATTCTGTGATCGTGCGTGGCGGAACGGCAGTGATCGAGGATTGTACTTTAACAAATACTGTAAAGGATGATTCGTTGCTGAACTATTTCGATAATAAGAATTGGGGTTCCGGCAACACAGTAAATCTTGCGGTTCTGACGTTGGGAAATAAGCTTCCCGGCTCCTATCAATATCCTACCGACTGCACATTGAAGAACACGAGTCTGGTT
Source organism: uncultured Bacillota bacterium (assembly GCA_949287105.1). Classification (GTDB taxonomy): domain Bacteria; phylum Bacillota; class Clostridia; order Christensenellales; family Borkfalkiaceae; genus Borkfalkia. Next base: position 5,521 of record CASEFE010000153.1, on the reverse strand, counting down.
TCCGAAGGGGTATATCCTGCGATCTATGCGTATGGAAATACTGACGAAGGGTTAGGGGTTACCCTTACCTTTGAAGGGGAAGTTACGGCTGTCGGCGAATTGATAAAAGGCAACGATGCGGTTGAAATCAAGAACGGCGCTGTGGTCAACGATAAAATATATACGGACATCACCGATGCCGTGATTGCGGCAAATAACGGCGGTACGGTTTTGTTGTTTGGCGATATGGATAGCGCAGCGGAATTTCATTATACCGATGCATGGACGAACGAAGGACCGAGCACATCGAATCCCAACACATACGGTAAAAACACCTATTCATATGTAATTAAGGATGTGACGATCGAAAGCGCTTTGGATAGAAAGGTTGTGCTCAACGGATTGAACTTTGTGACAGGAAAGGTCAGTGAGCAGGACCCGAACGATGCGAGTTTGGATGCGTATTACGCGAAATTGACGTTCAGTAATGTAACATTCAGGAACATTAAGTTTACCGAACAGGTGATTTTAGGATCTACCACGACAGGTACGACTTTAACGGACGGGATCGTGTTTGAAGGATGTGAGTTTGACCTTTCAAATTCTACGGCGCAGTATAAGGATGCCGTAAATATCAAAGCGCCTTCGGGAAAACAGGACGGAGATATTTATTTCAGCCAAAATATCCGGTTTACTTCCTGCTCGTTTATCAATAGCAGAAGATGTGTCAATATGGCTAAGTCCAAAGGCATGACCATCGAGCAATGTACATTTACGGATTGTTCTATCGGGATCAATGTGACGGACGTAGTCGGAACATTTGTTTTGAAAGATAATATTTTTACAAATTGCGAAAGGGTAGTGAGCATCAATACAGTTTCAAACAATTACGCTGCAAATGATATCACGGCGAGTATTACCGTTACCGGCAATATCATGACGGGGATGACAGGTTCAAACGGATATTTTTGTCTGACAACCTATGACAACGGGAAAGCGAGCGGAAAATCGACTTATACGATCAGCGATAATTATTGGGGTGCGGCAGAAGGCGTAACGCCGGTAAAAGGATTCAGGATCAAATCGACTTATGGTCCGAGCAAGGCGGAAACCATTTTGGATACAAACCCCAGAACGGTCATTGAGTAAAAGATAAAACAGGAGAAAGATATGAAAAAGAAGGTTTTATTGGTATCGGTTTTATCGATCGTAATGTGCCTCAGTTTGATTGTGGGTGCAACCATGGCACTTTTTACGAGCGATAAGAAAGTAGATATCGCAGTTACAAGCGGTGAAGTGAATGTAACGGCATCCGTAGATAAAACGTCTCTTTGGCTGTATTCGCCGACGCTCATCAATCCGGACGGCACGATCGAAGATGATACAAATGCCGCGGATAATGAGAAAGACGAGTTTTTCAATGGTGGAACGGCGGAATTGAGCGAAACCACAATTGCGCTTTCAAAATTGACGCCCGGCGATAAAGCGAATTTTACCGTCGTTATTGAAAATGCAGGAACAGTAAAGGCGAAATACAAAATGAATGTTTCTCCGGTCGGAGATTCTCCTTTGTTTGGCGGCCTCAATATTACATTCGAAGGGATGACACCCGGAGAATTAGGTACTCTTGATGAGGGAGAAACCAAAGAAGTTGTCGTTTCGATTGAACTTCCTGTCGATTCGGGAGCAGATTTTGCGGGAATGGAGGCAGAACTTGCCTTTAACGTAGAAGCAGTTCAGGGCAATATGGTGATGGACGGCAATACGTTTATTTCGGCTACGGCAGACAGCAAGGCAAACGGTTTGGCGTTGCAGAAAGCGGTTCTGAATGCGGCGGAGAACGAGATCATCTATGTCGGTTCGGGAACATATGATATGCCGAGAGGAACAGAAACGATTGAAGGGCAGACCGGCTGGTATTTGCCTGTCACAAAAGCCGGTGTACAACTGATCGGAGTAGGAAAAGTTGTATTGACAAGTTCGGAAGTAACTGTAAACGGAGCGTATTCCACGCAAGGTTTTATTACGGTTTTTGCAAATGACGTGGTGCTGGAAAATCTGACGATCCGAAGCAAAGTAGAAGCGAATAAAGCGATATGGATACTCGGTGAAAATTCAACCATCCGCAACGTAGATATTCTTTGCAACAATGCGGTAGAGCAAGCAGAGTATGAGGCGGCAGTAAGCGAGATCCCCAATGCCGAATCATGGTATTATGTAAGCGGCTTTGCGGGCAGCATTTTCTATGAAGGAAAGATCGGCAAGGCAACATTGGAAAATGTCTATGTGGAAAAGGGAAGAATTTCTACGAGCGGTGCCGTGGATGATGCCGCGTATTCGATTGACATGAATGATGTTACCATTGATTATCGCGGATGTTCGTTATTGACGGAAGCTCCGAGTATGACGGCATATTATTTCAAAGATGCTTCCAAAATCAACGCAAACGGCTTTACGGTGCAACTGGATGATTCGTGTCAGACAATACAGGAACTGATTTCAAATGCTCCTGCGGGAATTTCTCTGAAACTTGATGCAGGCGAATATGAATTTTCGACTCTGATGATCGATAAGGCGATGAGCTTGACGGGTGCAGGGGAAGAAACGATCCTCCGTGTCGGCGGCAGTGGTGCGGCTCTGAGCGGGCAGGCTGTCATGTACATAAATTCCTGTGATGTATCTGTTTCGGATCTGACAATTCAGAGTATGCAGTCTGAGGAAGCTCCGCTGTACGATTTGGTTAAGGTTTCTGCGACGGCGAAAAATACCGGTGTCATAAAAAATGTAACATTCAGAAATGTATCTTTTAAAGGTATAACAAATCATTATCTGAATCTGCATAATAGCGAAAATGTTACGCTTGACAATGTTCGTTTGGGTGAAAGGAATTTAGATGCCTATAAATGCGCGTTGTCGATTGCTTCGTCCAAGAATATTGAGCTCAACGGATGCACGTTGTATTCGGGATACTGGGGTTCTGTGGGTGTCATGTGGGAAAACAGCGATGATTATCCTTATCCTTCCGAAAATGTTGTATTCAATGAATGCGAAATTTACGGTCCCGTATACAGTGAAGATGTAAACGGGCAGAAACAGCTCGATTTTGTAGGCTTGGACGGTTGGACGGAATCGGTTAATTCCGAAAAAGGGCAGCATGTTTATATCAATTCCGTGGCAAAGGTATTTACGGCAGAAGAGTTTTTGGTTGCCGTTAATACGCCCCAGGTGAGCGAGATTTATTTGCAGGAAGGCACATACGAGATTTCCGGAAAGGTTGTGATAGACCGGGATTTGAAACTGATCGGCGCAGGCAGTGACAAGACGATCGTAAAAACGATCAATGAACGTACGGTGGAAGAATTTTTCCATGTACAGTGTCCGTCGGGCGGGATCGATCTTGAAATTCGCGGAATTCATTTCCAAGGCCCTGGTGAAGCGTCATCGCATCAGGCGGGCAATATACTTGTTGTCGGATATAAGACTGAGCAAATGAATACAAACGGAAATGTATGGATCGATTCTTGCAAGTTTACGCAATTTTCCAAGGGTGGAATCGTGATCAAGGGCGGAAACGCGACGATCACGAACAACTATGTTGAATCTTACCCGTATGATGGCGCCGAGGCGAACGGTATTCAGATCGATATGGATGCTATCGCGACGATCGAAGACAATACGATATGTGTTCGTGCAACAAACAATTCGGAAGGAACTTCGACGGGGCTATTGGTTTGCCGCGGCGGTAAAGTGGTTGAATTAAACAACAACACGTTCAATCAATGCGAGCTTGGAATCAACGTTACCGATAATTGGGATGCGACCAAACATTCGGAAGTGGATGCGGATTACGCGTCAAAGAATACTTTCAATCAAAGCAGTATTGCCGACTATTTTTATGGCGAATGTATAAAAGTTTCGACTTTTAGTGAATTAAAAGCACAGTTGGCAAAGGATCAGAAGGATGCCCTCGCGTTGAAAAACGATATCGCTTGGGAAGAACAGTTGACGATACCCGCCGGTATGACGCTGTTCGGATGCAAGAATAAAATTACAATCGAGGAAAGCGCGGTCAAAAACAAGGGAGTCCATTTATGTTTTCTCGTTAACGGAACGGTGGACGGTGTAAAATTTACTCTCGATTACAATGATACACAGGCTGTTTCTGTTTTGATGCCGTATTCGAACGCGATTATAAGAAATTGTGTTTTTGTCGGAACTTATAATATGGGCGACGACGAAATAACCCGAGCAATCGAAACCGCATCGGGTGCCGACAATATTCGGATCGAATACAACGAATTTTACAATATTCGTCAGCCTGCTTATCTGAACAGTGCGACAAACAGTTTCGTTCGTTACAATACGGTGGATGAAACGAGAGGTTTCTGTGTTGCCAATGACGAATGGACTTTTGAAGGAAATAAATTTTTGAACAGCACATCCGAAGATCAAAAAGTATGTGATATCTGCTATTTTGACACAACGGCGCAGTTGAGCGATGCCGAATATTGTGAAATCAGCAGAAACAACAACGGATGCTTTGTACAAGATCAGCATGGCGACGTCGATACGAATTACATTGGCGGAAAAAAGGTAGAATAAACGATTTTATCTCGGCCTTTGCATTTTTTGAAAGAGAATGTAAAAAGAGCGATCGTTTCGTGATATACGTTTTTGCTGAAAAAATGTAACAAAATTCAATAACTCGGAAAAGGAAAGCGAATGCTTTCCTTTTCTTTTTTTATGCGCATTCAGCCAGACGGGAAACAAATCAAAGAAGAACGTCTTCAAAGAAAAAAGAAAGCTATGTTTTAAGGGAAAGGCTTAAAAGAAGATTGAATATCGTACTTTTCTCAAACATATGATAGATGTATGAAGTTATCGTCGTTTGCGGTGGGAGAGACCGCGTTAGTTGTCGGAGTGCGGGCGGAAAAAGCCCTTGTGGAGAGGTTGTCGGGACTGAACGTGAAAGAAGGCAGTAAAGTTCGTGTGTTGCGGTTTGCGCCGTTCGGGGGCGGAGTCATGTTAAACGCGGAAGGAGTGCGCGTAGCACTTCGTCTTTCACTGGCGGAAAAAATTGAGGCAGTTCCGTTTCGGGAAGAGGAGGCATTATGAAGATCGCATTGGTCGGCAATCCGAACAGCGGCAAGTCTACATTGTTCAATGCGCTCACGGGCGGACATGCCAAGACTGGCAACTGGCATGGCGTTACGGTAGGAGCGAGTGCGCGCCGAGCTGAGATCGGAGGACAAATTGCGGAAGTTACCGATCTTCCCGGTCTGTATTCGTTCGAATCTTACAGTCTGGAAGAAAAGGTTGCGGCAAAAACCTTGGAAGAGGGCAGCTTTGATTTGGTGATATGTGTAGCGGATGCTTTGACATTGCCGCGATCGCTTGTATTGGTAAAAGAGGCGGTAAAGCGTTTTCCGCGCGCCGTTCTTTTGGTAACAATGCGCGACTTATTGGAAAAGCGCGGCGGCTTTATCAACGAAAAGCTGCTTTCGGAAAGGCTGGGTATACCTGTGTTATGTATTTCCGCACA
>CASEFE010000152.1 GCA_949287105.1 uncultured Bacillota bacterium | reverse complement strand
TCCCCGTAGCAATCATTCACAACATATTCTACAAAAACAAGGTCGCACTTCTTATCCAGAATTTCTTTTTTGCAGCGCATCAATCCGCTGATGGATCCTGTTCCGCCTATACCTGCATTAAAAACACTAAGACGCAGATTCGGAAATTCACTTAAAAACCACCCGCGAATATAATACGGCCAATTGCTCTCCATTCCGCCGGTATTCTCATCCCCCGCCGTGATGGATCCCCCTAATATCCCGATATTCAACCGACCTTGCCGTAACGCCTTCTTCGTGCGTTGCAGCATACCTCTTCGGTTAATGATTTCCATTATCGACCCTCCGTTTATTTGCGTTAAAATTTTTGTACGATAAGGAAAAAAGTTCCATTTTTCTTTCAAAAACGCTTGTCCTTTTCCGCACAGCTACCCATTATATACGATAAAAATTGGAAAGTCAATTTTTCTTAAAAAATATTTTTCAGAAAAAAACAAAAAAGAGCCTTGAATCTTTCAGAGCTCTTTTTTGCGCTTTTTAAGTATTTCTTATAGCGGTTTACCTGTTCTCTTCACGTTCCGCGATTTCTTTCGTCGGGTGCACTGTTCCCGGTGCATGTTCCGGCGGAGCATATACGGTAAACAATTTCATCGGACTCGTACCGCAGTTGATTAAATTATGCCACGTTCCAGCCGGAACAAATATGCCGTATCCGTTCCGCACCGGTACTTTATATGTAAGCGCATCTCGTGCCTTTCCCATATTTGCCACTCCGCATCCATGTACTATCATAATAAACTGATCCACATCCGGATGCACTTCCAACCCGATATCCTCGTTCGGATTGATTTGCATCAATGTCATCTGCAAATGACAACCCGTCCATAAAGTCGTCCGATAAAACTTGTTTTTCATCGCCGCGTTGTACAGATTGACCACAAACGGATCCGGTCCGTGATCCGTGATTTCATTGTAACAATCGTCTATATCATTTCGCATGAGAAACACCTCCTTTTTCAGCATATGCTCCACAAAACATATGCGTGCAAAATTTTATAAACTCTTTTTCATCCCGCAAAACGAATTTTTTCTTTTTTATGTATCCAAGCACATATGTATGATCGGCCTTTTTTCCTTTGAGCTTTATCATCTGCCCACTTTCAATAAAAAATGAGCCGGAACTTTGTTCCGGCTCGCCTTTTCCTTTTATTCGTTTTATTTATTTACAACGGCTATCTTCAAGCCGTCCATGCGGATATTTGTTTCCATCGCTTCGTTGATATCTTCGAGTGCGAATTTATGCGAAACAAGTTCCGTAACCGGCAAACCGCGTTCCTGCGCTTCCATCAAAAAGGCACAGGCATGGATCCAGTCTTTTGCCTGATACGTCCAGGATCCGATCACCTTGATTTCTTTATTGCAAATATCGAGGTGCGGATTGTATGTAGTATCCCCGTTATTGACGAAAAATCCTAATTCACACATACTTCCGCCTCGGCGAACGTACTTCCAGATCGTCGAAGCCGCCGCAGGCGAACCGGTACATTGAAATGCCATTTCCGCGCCTTTTCCGCCTGTCACTGCCTTGACAGCTTCCGCCGCTTCCGCTACCGAAGCATAATCCGTGAAATTGATACATTCCTTCGCACCCAGTTTCTTGGCCATCGCAAGCCTGCGGTTGTCTCCGTCCACAGCCACAATGTTCCTGACACCCATTGTGCGCACCATCGTCAAAAGAAGAAGCCCGATCGGTCCGCATCCTTGCACCAACACATAGGAATTGTGCTTGAAATCAAAAATCTGCTTGGCCTGCTCCACTGCATGCACAATTACCGCCGCCGGCTCGATCAAGAGCCGTAAATCCACCGATTCCATATCGCTGACATTAAATATGACACCGCCCGCATTGATCTTGATGTATTCCCCGAACCAGCCGTTGAAATAATGATCTTCCCCCGGCATCAATCCGAAAATTTCACCGTTATCGCAAAGATGAATATGCTCCGGATCATATTTACATGTATCGCAAACACCGCAAGGACGAAGCCCCGTTACAACTTTATCACCCACTTGCAAAGGTTTTCCGTAATAATCCTTGGTTACATTTTTGCCGAGTTTCACAATCACTCCCGTGCCTTCATGTCCCAACTGCACGGGAATATAACCGAACGGATCTCCTTTGTATTCATGCACGTCCGTACCGCAAATACCGCAACCGTCTACTTTGACAAGCACTTCGTCATCGTTGATCGCAGGGATTTTCAATTCTTTGATCTCGATTTTCTTTTTCCCCGTCAAGACAGCCACTTTTGCCTTTTCAGGCACTTTGAATTCTTTCATACAT
>CASEFE010000151.1 GCA_949287105.1 uncultured Bacillota bacterium | reverse complement strand
TGCCGTGGTCAACGTGGCCGATCGTGCCAACGTTAACGTGGGGTTTGCTTCTGTCGAATTTAGCCTTAGCCATTTTCGTTCCTCCAAAAAAAATTTATTTTTTAATGATAACTTGTGCGCCGAAAAATACGGCTCTTGCAGCTATCTATCATTAGCTGAGATAAAAAGCTTCTAACAAGCAAGTATAATTATATCTTAAATTCAAAAGATAATCAATCTTTTTGCGCATTCTTTTGAAAAATTTTTTCAAACATTGCTGCAAAATGAGATTATTCGACTTTTTTGCCGCGTTCACCGATAATTTTTTCAGAAATCGAACGAGGTACTTCATTGTAATGCGAGAACTGCATTGTGAATTGACCTCTGCCCTGTGTACGCGAACGCAGATCCGTCGCATATCCGAACATTTCCGAAAGAGGTATGATCGCATCGATGACTTTTACACCGTTTCTGTCCTCCGTGCCCGTAATGGTGCCGCGGCGGGAAGATACGTTACCCATCAGATCACCGAAATAATCTTCCGGCGTTACGATCTCTACTTTCATCATCGGTTCAAGCAAAACAGGATTCGCTTTCTTCAAGCCGTCTTTAAAGCCCATCGATCCTGCAATTTTGAACGCCATTTCCGAAGAGTCGACTTCGTGATAGCTTCCGTCATACACGACCGCACGGAAATCCACGACTTCATAGCCAGCCAAAAATCCGTTCTTTGCCGCTTCCTGAATACCTTTATCGATTGCGGGAATATATTCCTTCGGAATCGATCCGCCGACCGTTTCGTCCACGAATTCATAGCCCTGTCCGGGTTCCAAAGGTTCAAGACGCAACTTACAGTGACCGTATTGTCCTTTACCACCGGACTGCCGTACATACTTTCCTTCCGCGTCCACCGCTTTCCGGAATGTTTCACGGTATGCAACCTGCGGCTTACCGACATTCGCTTCTACTTTGAATTCACGCAGCAACCGGTCAACAATGATTTCAAGGTGCAACTCGCCCATACCTGCGATAATTGTCTGCCCCGTCTCGTTGTCTGTATACGTTTTGAACGTCGGATCCTCTTCCGCCAACTTGACAAGCGCCATCGTCATCTTTTCCTGACCGGCCTTTGTTTTCGGCTCGATCGCAACTTTGATAACAGGTTCGGGGAATTCCATCTGTTCAAGCACGATCGGATGTTTTTCATCGCACAGCGTGTCACCCGTCGTCGTTTCCTTTAATCCGACGATCGCGCAAATATCTCCCGAATATATTACCGGAATTTCTTCGCGGTGATTTGCGTGCATCTGCAAAAGACGCCCGATACGCTCTTTTTTCTGCTTGGTGCTGTTATATACATAGGAACCGGCTTCCAAAACCCCCGAATAAGCACGGAAGAACGCAAGTTTTCCGACAAACGGGTCCGCCGCAATCTTAAATGCCAAGCCCGCAAACGGTTCATCGTCGGAAGTTCTTCTTTCTTCTTCCGCACCCGTTTCCGGATTGATCCCTTTGACATGATCTACGTCCAAAGGCGACGGCAGATAATCGACGATCGCATCGAGAAGGAACTGTACACCCTTGTTACGATAAGAAGATCCGCAAAGAACGGGCGTGACCGCCATCGCTATGGTCGCCTTACGCAAACCTTTTTTCAGATCTTCCACGGAAAGATCTCCGTCTTCGAAATACTTTTCCATGAGTTCATCGTCTTGCTCAGCAACAGCTTCTACAAGCTCGGCACGATATTTTTTCGCATCTTCGACCAATTCAGCAGGAATGTCCGTCTTTTCAAATTCTTTGCCGAGGTCGTCTTTGTATATTTCTGCATTCATATTGACAAGGTCTACGATTCCTTTGAACGTATCTTCCTTGCCGATCGGAAGCTGAATCCGGATCGCGCGCGCGCCAAGACGCTCACGCATCATCTTGACAGCATTGTCAAAATTCGCTCCGTTGATGTCCATTTTGTTGACGTATGCGATACGGGGAACTTTATACTTGTCCGCCTGACGCCAAACAGTCTCCGACTGCGGCTCAACACCGCCCTTCGCACAAAATGTCGCAACAGCTCCGTCCAAAACACGCAAAGAACGCTCTACTTCTACCGTAAAGTCTACGTGTCCGGGTGTATCGATAATATTGATACGATGCCCCTTCCACGTACAAGTCGTAGCAGCAGACGTGATCGTAATACCACGTTCCTGTTCCTGAACCATCCAGTC
>CASEFE010000150.1 GCA_949287105.1 uncultured Bacillota bacterium | reverse complement strand
GCGTTGTCGTTCTGATCGTAACGGCTGTCCGGATCCTTTTCAAGCGGACGCCAATTTTTCCAGTCGGGATCGGCAATCAGCTCCGCATCGGCCGCAAAACGAAGTATCGTTCCCTCATGCAGGCAAAGATTGGCAACCAAGTAACGCCCGGCAGGAAAATAAACTTCCTTTTCGTTATCGATCGCCTTCTGTACGGCCGCGGTATCACGGATAACGCCGTTCCCCACAGCTCCAAAATCTTTTACGCTTTTCATCTTTTCACCTCTTCGAAATCCGGCAATTTTTGCAACGGTTCTTTATACATTCCTTCGCTGCTGCCGTTTTGCTCATAAAAGTATTCTATCATAGTTTTCTATAAATGTCTTGTTATTTTTTAATTTTTTTACTTTTTTTGAAAATTTATTTTCCGGTTTTTGCCGCTTTGTCAAAAATGTGATTCGGATTTTCCTGTACGTTCCATTGCAAATCGCAAGAGAGTGTGCTATAATAAAGTGAAATTATTTTTCGGAGATATATGCTATGTTACGACTCGTTCCCGTTCTCAAAGATTATATCTGGGGCGGACATAAATTCGAATCGATGTACCATCGTTACAACGACGGAAAAAAAATCAGCGAAAGCTGGGAAGTTTCCGTTCATCCCGACGGCCCGAGCGGCACCTCTGCGGGCGAAACGCTGGCAACTTACCTCAATGACCATCCCGACGCCGTCGATGCACAGGGAAATCCTCTCCCCGTCCTGATTAAATTCATCGATGCAGCACAAAATCTGTCTGTACAGGTGCACCCCGACGATGAATACGCAAGGCGCGTAGAGGGTGACAACGGAAAGACGGAAATGTGGTATATCGTACAGGCAGACGAAGGTGCCGGTATCTACTGCGGTTTCAAAAACGCAGTACGGCGCGAAGATTTTGCAAAAATGGTCGAGGACGGAAGCGTAGAATCCTGCCTGAATTTTATTCCTGTTCATGCAGGCGACTGTTATCTTATCGAAGCAGGCACCGTACACGCGATCGGAGCAGGTTGCGTGATCTGCGAAATTCAGCAGAGCAGCAACGTCACCTACCGCGTCTACGATTACAGGCGGCTCGGCGCCGACGGAAAGCCGCGCCAGCTGCATGTGGCAAAAGCTCTCGACGTTATCAATTTTTCCGCTTTCGAGGATCACACCAACAGCAGTCCGCTCATTACAACGCAAAGCGGAAAAGAACGGCTTCTTACCGAGTGTAAGTATTTTTGCTGCCGCGAATTGCTGTTAGACGGCACTTATGAATCCAAAAACGATGACTCATTTACGGCTGTTGTCGTTCTGGAAGGCGAAGGCACCATCTGCAACGAAAAATTTACAGCGGGAGACAGCTTTTTCATTTCCCGCGGAGAAACCCTTTCTCTGCAAGGGAAAGCAAAAATTATTCTGACAAATAAACCGGAATGGAAGGAGATATCAAAATGAACTGTTATGCGGGAATTGACCTCGGCGGCACTTTCATTAAATGCGGCATCGTAGACGAAAAAGGGAACATCCTCGTCAAAGATCAGATACCGACCGAAAAAGACAGACCTTACGAAGAAATTGCAGCCAATATGGCAAATCTTGTAAAAGCATTGGCCGCGCGCGCCAATATTTCCCAAAATGAACTCAAAGCCGTCGGAATCGGAGCACCGGGCACCATTGACAGCAAAAACGGTGTGATCGTCTATTCCAATAACATTGATTGGAAAGACGTACCGCTCGGCCCGGCAATCAGTAAAAAACTGGATCTTCCCGTCTTTATCACCAATGACGCCAACGCCGCAGCATTGGGTGAAAGTTTTGCGGGCGCCGCAAAAAAATATGCCGGCAGCATTTTTATCACGCTCGGAACAGGCGTGGGCGGCGGCATTGTCATCGACCATACTTTGTTCGAAGGAAACCGTTCTGCCGGTGCCGAAATCGGACACATGGTGATCCGCGCCGGCGGAGAAAAATGTACCTGCGGCAGAAAAGGCTGCTTTGAAGCTTATGCTTCGGCAACTGCACTCATTCGTCAGACAAAAGCCGCCATGATGAAACATCCGGAAAGCGAGCTTTGGAAAATTTGCCCCAACATCGAAAACGTGAACGGAAAAACCGCTTTCGACGGGTTGGCTGCCGGCGATAAAACCGCTGAAAAAGTGATCAAAAATTATATCGGCTGGCTTGCCGAAGGCATTGCAAACCTCGCAAACGTATTCCGTCCGAATGCCATCGTTTTGGGCGGAGGCGTCTGCGCGGCAGGCGATACCCTGCTTACACCTCTCAAACGAAAGGTCAACCGACTCCTGTACGGCGGTACAAAATACGCGCCTGTCAAACTGATGATCGCGCAGCTCGGCAACGATGCGGGACTTGTAGGCGCCGCTCACCTTGCACAACAAAATCTGCTCTGATCGTTGTTTTTGTTACTCATTTCCTCCCGTTTTGTTTTTATCGCTTGGCGATCGATCATAGCACCATAAATTTTATCTTTCTGATTACATAGTTTATTGTATAAACATTAAAAAAGGTGCGCCTGTTCCATATGTGAACAGGCGCGCATTTTTTTCTTAATCCCCTCGCTATTTATATAACCCTTTCTTGAAATCTTCAATTACAAATACCGCTCGCAACTCCGAAAGGCAATTTGTATACCCAGAAAAAAATATTTCCTATAACTTTTTTACATATATAAAATTAAATTCTAAAAAAGCCTTCGTTTTTTTCGAAAAATCCTTCATCGCGTTTTTGAACACGCAAAAAAAGATATAAGCCAACAAATTTTTATATGCTTCTTTTTCCATACGAAGGAATATTAGTTCTTTTGCTTAATTGTTGCGCCTCCACACATATGTCATTCAAACTGTGCCGCGTATATCTCCGCATAAAATCCTTTTTTGCGCAAAAGTTCCGCGTGCTTTCCGTATTCTACGATATCTCCGTCCTTTACGACTAAAATCAAATCTGCCCCCACAATCGTGGAAAGGCGATGCGCAATCACAAAACATGTTTTGTTGCGCATCAGTTTTGTCATGGCATCGTGAATAAGCAATTCTGTTCGGGTGTCTACGTTGCTGGTCGCTTCGTCCATGATCAGCATAGGCGCGCGCGACATCATGGCGCGCGCAATCGTCAAAAGCTGTTTTTGCCCTTTGGAAAAATTAACTCCCCCGTCAGTGATCGGCGTATCATATCCGCGCGGCAAACTTTCGATAAATTCTTTCAGATTCGCATCGCGAGCCGCGCGGCTTACTTCTTCTTTTGACGCATCTTCTCTGCCGTAAGCAATATTCTCAAACACCGTGCCTTCAAAAAGCCATGTGTCTTGTAAAACCATGGAAAAGCACGCCCGCAAACTCGCACGGGTATACGTGCGGATATCTTTTCCGTCAAGATAAATATTCCCCGCCTGCGGATCGTAAAACCGCATCAAAAGATTGACAAGCGTCGTTTTTCCTGCACCGGTAGGCCCCACAATGGCAACCGTCTGCCCGGCTTTGGCTTTAAAAGAAAGATCGGAAATGACAGGTACATCTTTCAGATAGCTGAATTTGACATGCGAAAATTCCACATCACCTCGAATGTTGATCGCCTCTTCGGCATCCACAGCATCAGGCACTTCCGAAGGCGTATCCAACAGCAAAAACACGCGTTCTGCCGCCGCAAGCGCGGATTGAATTTCTCCGATAATATTGGCATATTCATTGACAGGCCCGGAAAATTTACGCGAATATTGCAAAAATGCATTGATATCGCCCAATTTGGTACCCATGAAAACATACATAAGCGTACCCACCGCACCAATGAGCGACGTTCCGAGATTTCCCACAAAATTGACAGCAGGTCCCAGCATGCTTCCGTAATAATCAGCGTTATAATACGCATCCACCGCCGCCGTATTTGCCGCAAAAAATTTTTCGGAAATCTGCTGTTCCCGCCCATAAGCCTTGATGGTTTTCAGCCCCGAAAGCATCTCCTCCGAAAAGCCGTTGAGTTCCGCAAGTTTTGCGGAGCGTTTGCGAAAGAGCGGACGCATTTTTTTACTGCGCTGAAGGGTAAGGATCACGGAAAACGGTACCGTTAAGAGGAAAACGCCCAGCAGCAGCGGCGACAATACAAGCATACCGACAAATGCGCCGACAATGGAAATGATCCCCGTAGCCGCCTGCAAAATATCGTTGGACAAAGAAGCGTTGACAGTATCGATGTCATACGAAATACGGTTGATCAGATCGCCCGCCTGCATACGGTCAAGACTGCCGATCGGCAAAGACAAAATTTTGTCAAATGCTTCCTGACGCATTTTACGTACGATGCGTTGGCTTAAATGAATCATCAGAACAGACAAAGCATACGACAATGCCGACGATACGGCGTAGAATATTCCCATCATGGCACAATAAAAATATACTGCGGGAAAGTCCACCCCTGTATCGGCGACGATGGCGTTGATCGCTTCACCGGATAAATAGGGACCGATCAGTGCAAGAAGATTGCTCGTGATCATCAGAAAAAATGCAACAAATACCAGAGCTTTACATTTGGCAAAATATTTTGCCAAACGGAAAAATACGGCTTTCCGGCTCTTTTTCTTTACCCTGTCACTCATTTTCCGTCCCTCCTTGCGATTTCAGGATGCTGCGATACGTTTCACAAGTTTGCATCAATTCTTCATCCGTACCGAATCCGACGGCTTCTCCCCCCTCTAATACGAGAATTTTATCCGCTCCGCGTACCGAACTGATCCGCTGCGCGACCATCAACATCGTCAATGAAGAATAATTTTTTTGAATTTGCCTTCGAACTTTCGCATCCGTCTTATAATCCAATGCGCTGGAAGAATCGTCGAGTACCAGGATTTGAGGATTGGCAGCCAATGCCCGCGCGATCAATAACCGTTGTTTTTGCCCTCCGCTCAAATTAGCGCCGCGCACTGCAAGTTTGCTTTCATATCCCTCTTCCTGCGACGAAATAAATT
The DNA here is from genome assembly GCA_949287105.1 of uncultured Bacillota bacterium. Lineage (GTDB taxonomy): Bacteria > Bacillota > Clostridia > Christensenellales > Borkfalkiaceae > Borkfalkia. Next base: position 23,440 of record CASEFE010000150.1, on the reverse strand, counting down.
CTTCCGCACATGCACATTCCGCCGCCTTTTCGATCTCCTGTGCCGATACGCCCCGTTCAAAATCTATATTTTCCCGGATGCTTGCAGACATCAAAAAATCGCTCTGAAACACGACCCCGAATTTTGCACGAAGCTCCTTACTCGAATAGCTTTTTACATCTTTGCCCTCTATCAATATCTGCCCTTCATCCACATCATAAAACCGCAAAAGCAAGGATACCAAGGTGGATTTTCCGCTCCCGGTTCCCCCTAAAATTCCGACCGTTTCACCGCGGCCGACTGTGAAAGACAAGTCTTTGATAACAGGCTTCCCTCCATAAGAAAAGGTGACGTGATCAAAACGGATCAATGCTTCATCATCTTTCCCCTCAACCGGAACAACTTTTAGATCCTTGGGAAGCTCCAATACTTCTTCGATTCTGCGCGCCGAAGCCGTTCCCTTTGACAACATTACGAAGATACGACTGACGGCAATAACCGCATTCAAGATGATGGTAAAATAAGAAGTAAAGGCAATGATTTGCCCTACTTCTGCCTTTCCTCCTGCAACACGGAACGCTCCGACCAGAATTACCGCCGTCATGCCCAGATTCAGAAAAAAATTCAGAACGGGATTGGTGATGCCCATTGTAACTCCCGCCTTGCGTTCCCGCATCGAAACTTCTTCGTTCAGTGCCGAAAAAGTCTTGCTTTCCCGCTCCGTCTGCGAAAGTGCCTTGATGACTCGTATGCCGGTGTGGTCATCCCGAACTTTACGAACCATTCCGTCTACCGAACGCTGTAAATTCGTGTACAGTTTGACCCCGCGCGAAGCGATAAAGACAACAAATACTGTCAAAAACGGAACAACCGCGAGAAGTACCAACGCAAGCACGGGATCCAACACAAATGTCATAGCGACCCCTCCGATCAGAAGAATCGGGGCACGTATTCCCATACGCTGCGCCATGCCGATCATGTTATGCACATTGTAAGTGTCCGACGAAAGCCGCGATACGAGCGACGGCATCGTTATTTCATCCGCCTGCCGAAAAGAAAGTGAAAATGTTTTTATAAATAAATCGTTGCGCAGCCGCTCAGTGGTATCGCGCGCCACGCGCGATGCCACACGGTTTGCCACCACGTTGCTCACCAGCGCCGCAACGGATACCAGCAACATTGCAACCCCGTACAAAATAAGCGCCACTGTATTCCGAGTCGGAGCTATGGTATCGATCATATATGCCATGATAATGGGTAAAAACAGTTCTGCAAGCGATCCGACTGTTTTTAAGAACAATCCCACAGCGATACGCATCTTGTATGCTCCGAGGTAGCCAAACACTCGCCTCATCTGTCTTCCCCCTCTCCATATTCACGCGCGATGCTTTTCGCCCTATCCGAAAGACATTCTATCGAATGAGAAAGAGCTTCCTTCTCCTCGTCAGACATTCCTTCCAGCAAACGCCTCGTCCACTCTTTGCGCACACTGCGCGTCTTTTCCAATACGGACAGCCCCTTTTCCGTCGGATATACCCGCAAGATGCGACGATCCGACGGATCGATCCGACGTTCCGCCATTCCTTTTTCTTCCAATGACGCCACTTGACGCGCTACATTGCTCTTATGCACAAACAGCGCCGCCGATATTTCTTCCTGCGTAATTCCAGGCTTTTCACATATCTCGATCAGGTATAAATCCTGATAACAGCCAATCCCCAGTTTTTCGTATTGCTCCGTACGAAACAATGCCGAACAACGCCAGATCTCACCAATGTATTTCATAAACCGCATCGTCCCATTCCTCCTCTTATTCTGACACGGAAAAACTCTAATTCAGTTCCGTTGCGACCGCAACAGTTGCGGTCGCAACTATATTATAATATTCTGCCCCGAATTTGTCAACCGACATGCAATTATTGATTCCATGTTTATCAATTATAAGTACTAACTATTTTATGTTTGTCAATTGTAAGTACTTGCCTTTTCAAGTCTGTCAAATATAAGGACTAACCTCTTCTATGTTTATCAGATACAATCGCTATCTTATACTATATCTGTCAATTCTAAGCACCCATTGTTTCATTTTTAACCGTTATGTACTATTTACTCCATGAAACCCGATTTTTATAAAAATATAGTTTTTTCTTAAATTTGTGTTAACGCATAAAAAATTCTGGCACAATAAAATATACGGAAGCACACGGATTTTTATTTCTCTCTCTATGCAAAAACTACAATCATTTGTTATAATGTACAAACAAAAAATATATACTATTTATTGGCGTCGCGCTTATTTTTACTGAAACCAGCCGAAAACAAAAGGGAGATCGTATATGCTTTTCAAAAAAATACAAACTTACACACGGGCAAGATTGCGTGAAGACGCCTTTTTTACCATTCTGACCGCAATCTATGCACTCTTTCTCATCGGTTCGGTCGTTTATTTCTCCGCAGTCGGACAACCGCGCAACATTGTTCTTTCCATTGTCTATTTATTCATCATACCCGCACTTCTTCTCATCGAATGGTTTTTCGGTTTGCGTTTCGGCGCAATTTTAGCCGCCTTATTTTATTTTCTCGCCGCAGGCGGAATTCTCGGCAGTGCCTACGACCTTTATACCATTTTTCCTGTCTTTGATGACATACTTCACGGAACTTCGGGCGTTCTCTTTGCCAGCCTTGGCTTCGGATTAGCTCAGAAAGTTCTTTCCGAAAAAAATGTCCGGCATGAATTTGCCGTTTGCCTTGCCGCAGGATTCTTTTTTACGCTCGCCATCGCAAGCATCTGGGAACTTTTTGAATATTCCGCATATGCGTTATTCCGCATTGATATGCAGGAAGACACTTTAATTCACGGTTTCAGCTCCTATTTCCTTGCCGGTTCTCATAACCAGACCGTTACGATCGACGGAATTACCAAAACCATCATATTTTTTCAAAACGGAGAATTTCTCGTACTCGACGGATACCTCGACATCGGATTATATGACACACTCAACGATATAACCGTCTGTTTTATCGGCGCCCTTTTATGGCTCCTTGTCCTTATTTTAGATAATTTCTTTCACGGTCCTATACGCCGCCTTCTTCTGCCGCATCTATATAAAAATCAATCTTCAAAATCGCAAACAAATTCACATAATTTACCAAAATAAACTTAACCGTTTCTTTATAAAAAGGCTGTGTTTTTTGCACACAGCCTTTTTATATCGGATTTATATCTTAACAATGAAATACAGGCTTTTTCTACCGACATTTTGCGTAAAATCTTTTTTACAAATCAATTTTGGCTACCCGTTTGATCAGGCTTGTTCCGTAAGAAAAAGGTTCAACGGTAAATTTTCCATTTTTCACCTTGATCTTTTTGCCGTTGTCCAGCCAATGCGCGGCTTTGATCTCTGTGCCGAGATTCACTTCTTTCAAAGCCCCGCCCAACGCTACATTCGGATCGGAAGCCATCGGAGCATCGACCACCGCGTACAAACAGCCATTCCCTTTCAACATGATCGCGTTTTCCGCTTCCAGATCGCACGGACGCGCTTCATAAATAAATCCTTTATTCGCCCGTACCCATTTGCCGATTTCCGTTAAAATCGCCTTGTCCAGCACTTTTACTTTTCCGTTGCCACAGGGCCCCACGTTCAAAAGGAAATTACATCCGTAACGGCGGCAATCTACGAGATCGGAAATGAGCTCTTTCACCGATTTATAATTGATATCGTTTTTCGCATATCCCCAATGATCGTTGAGTATCTGGCACATTTCCCCCGCACGGTGCCGATCGGAATTATCTACTTTGCAGGGTTTTCCGCGCTCGAAAGTAACACTGTCCAATTCGGGATGCCCTACTTTACCCAATTCGGACAAGCCCGTATTGTTGATGATCATCGCCTCCGGCTGATATTTTCGAATCGTACCGTAAAGCCTGTCTTCCTGCCAATCTTCATCCCATTTGCTCCACATGCCGTCAAACCAAAGCCCGCCGATCTTCCCATAGCGCGTACAGAGCAATTCGACACTCTTTACAAGATAATCTATATATTTCGGAAAATCTGTATTAAAATCTTTGTTATACCAGTCTAACAAAGTATGATAAAAAAACGGTACGATCCCGTTCGCATTGCATTCGTCAACAAATTCGCGCACAAGATCCCGCCCTGCCGCCGAATGCGGAGCATCGTATTCGTTTAAGCCGCATGTATCGTACAGCGAAAACCCGTCGTGATGCCGCGTCGTTAAAGTAATATAACGGCATCCGGCATCCTTCGCCGTTTTGACAAGATCCTTCGCCCAATTTTTCGTTACCTTGAATTTCTTCACAAGCCCAAAATATTTCTCATCCGGAACCTGACAAATTTCTTTTGCCCATTCCCCCTTTCCGTAAATGCTGTACAAACCAAAATGCACAAACATTCCAAAACCGAGATCTTCAAAACGCTCAACATAAGTTTTCATATTAACTCCCCTTCGCGGCAAAATACACGCAAGTTATTGTCTTCTTATTATATAACAAAACGCTTGCGTTGTAAAGAGTGTTCCGAAAATTTTTGTAAATATGACTTTTTTCGACCGTTCATGCCAAAAATATACTCTTTCTTTTGCTTGATGCATCGGCTCGACAAAAGCAGACATCATTCGACAAAACAAGTGTTTTTTCACGCGGAAAATTGCTTTTCTTCCGACAAAAAAAACACTATAATGAATGTATACACAGGAGGTATAAGCTATGGAAAGCAAAAAAACAAGCCCTTCGCACGATTATACCGTGCAGGCAGATCAATTCGCAAGAGAAATGATTCCTCTCGTCGAAGACTTTTTTACCGCAAAAGCAGTCCTTTCCGATGAAGCGACACTCGACGTGACATTCTCAAACGGAGAAAATTTTACTGTGATATTTCAAAAAAAATAAAATATATGCCGTAAACCAAAAAGAACACTGCAAAGTTTTGCAGTGTTCTTTTTGGTTTTAATCTATATCCAAATTTTCTTTTCGTGTTCCGGATCTTAATTGGCTCATGGCGCGGCTCAAAGGCAAAAACGACAAGCTTACCGTCACGATGGCACAACAAGTCTGTACCGCCAAGACTGGCAGCGAAGCATAAAAATAAGGCAGAAAACGCACCCCCGTTATAAGAGGTGAAATGAGATCGTCCAGCAGCGTAAAGCACGGTGTCAATATGCCTGCACATGCAACCGCTGTAATTAGACATTTGAATGCGGAAAAACCTTTCGTTACCCTTCCAAGCACCCCAAACGACAAAGAAAACAGCGTATAATATACAAGATACAAAACAATGACGGCAGGAAACACACCAAACAATACACAGCGCAGCAAAGAAAAACAGATACCGACCATCATTCCGCGCCGTATGCCAAAAACAAAGCAATAAGCTGAAAACAATGCGGTAACAATTTCAATTCCCGCAACCATGCTCAACACATATTGCGCTGCGATCAATAATCCCGTCATCACGCCGATCCCTGCAATATCTTTTGCTGATTGAAAAACAGGTCCGCATTTCATGCGCTTAATACGTCCCCTGCGTAAGATAAATCACCGCACCGTCTTCAAGCTGTATACCGCTGACGCCTGACGTCGACGTCTCCAACGTGACCGTGCCATAGGTCATCGGCATTCCGCCAAAATATTTTTCTATGCTCGTATAAACGGAAACAAACGTCCTTGATGCAGTGTCATCTTTTGCAACCGTCACGTTGTCTCCTTCTTTCCTATATCCGATCGAAGTAAAATAATACCCGAATTCTCCTTCGTACCCCTCGTAAAAGATCTTATCTTTTTCAGAAAAATGTTCGATAAGATCAAACGCCGTCGCTTCGCTTCCCAGTTCTTCAAAGGGAAGCTGAAAAAATGCGTCTGCTTCTTCCGTAGCCGGATCATCCAGAACAAGAGTGACATAGCCGTCAAACTTATCCGGAACACCGCTCGTTACATGTATCTCTTTTTTGTCGCAGCCTGTAAATGTTATGATCGACAATACCGCCGCAAACAACCATACAGCCCAAACAATACTTGTTTTTTTCTTCTGATTCAATGTTCTTTCTCCTAAAAAAAGACCGCCTTCCGTGCCAAAAGGACAGAAAACGGCCTTAAAAAGGCTGCCTCTTTCCCCGGAACCGGAAAATCCGCATACAATCTGCACGGCGGCAGGCTACCCGACTCGCCCATACGGGCACACGGTAATGACCGTTGCGGCGGATTCTCACCGCCTTCCCCTGCTCTCTGTCTGCACTTTATTAAGTACAGACAACTCACCAACATAAATATACTGCGCTCAAACCGCATTTTATATTATTTCATTTCCGACTCTTCAATAAAAACGTTTTACAAATGTTGCAAACTTTTTGCTGTGCTAAAGAAACGCAAATGGCAATGACGGTAAAAATACACATCTGCCACGCCTCAAATATATTCAGACGGAAAATACAATACGAAGTCGCTTACGCAAAGAGTGCTCTGTAAAATGTACGACTCCATCCGAATAGTGAATTTTGAGCAGTTCTCCGTCCGCCTCAGCAAGTTGTGGAATCCTGCCCGCCGGAAGCATAAATGCAGCAAGGCGCAGTGGCTTTCCGTAAACGCGAACAACGCATTCTTTTTCACCTATTTCGACAATACCCCAACTTTCAGCTATGCTCCACATAAATCTGCCCTTCCCTTTTATGGGCAAGAAACCGATTCTTTTTGCCGACATATCAAAGGAAAATCCGCTATACAAAGGCAAAAGTGCAAATGAAGCCATCGCCCGTGCGTAGTTGCTTCCACATTCAATCTCGCTCCAAGGGTTGCGGTTATACCCGCGGTAGCGTGCGCGCACAGCGCGCACAAGGGTTTCCCCTTCGTCTATCATCCCTTCTGCGATCATCAACCCCGCCAGCGCGTATTCAAAACCCGTCATCGTCTCATCGCAATAAGGAAGCGGTATCACAGGTTTGTACACACCCGCAGGGAAATCGCACATGATTGTACCACCCTCGTCGTTAACGGAAAATACTCGCCACATGTTGGTAAATTTACGCATGGAAGACTTGAAATTGTTTCGGTATAAGTTTTTTAATGCCTCTTTCTTTTTTTCGGGGTCAAAGATGCGTTCAACTCCCAAGATAGCGGCATGCCAGTCGGCAAGCATCTGATCAATCTCGCAGCCTTCGGCATACTGATATTTGATTTCATGTGCCTCATCGTTCCAGTACATCCCGGCAGCACCAAAGCTGTCCACGATCGTCTTGTCCCGAAGGTCAATCTTCTGGATAAACCAAGAACCGTTGAAAAGGTTTTCGTTCGTCCATTTTCTACCCCTTTCAAACATGTTACGATAACGCGAAGCACTTGCTCTGTCCCCTGCGCACTCCGCCATCGCAACCCCGCATTGTAGGGCAAGCAGATACATACCTTCCAGCCACGAATTCGGTCCGAACAGTTCCATATCCAGCGTGTGGTGCTGACGCCCCGTACAGATACCGCTACCTTCCGGATCCCAACGATCGGGATTTTTTTCCGAAGAAGCATAATCCAGCATCTTCCGTATACTTTCCCAATTTGCCACGATCCATGCGTCGTCACCAGAAATTTTCCACTCGCGGTAGGCTTTGATTACCTCCCCCATCTGCCCATCCACGCATGCGTGAAAACTATACTCTCGCTTGCGCCATCTCGGCAACTGCGTACGAAATTCCGTTTTTCCGTTTTCATCAAGATTATACTTCCAAACGGTTTCGCGTAGGGAACGCTCGAGTGCAGGGAACAAGAAGGACAGCGCATACGCATAGTTCCATACATGCTGGCATGTACCTTCACACGATCCCGCATGCTCCATTGCCCCCTCCCATCCATAGAAAGCACCGTCTTCCAAACGCAAGACCACAGCTGTTTTTAAAGTGGAAATGTTGGCAGATAGGGCATCAAGCACGTCGGCTGGCATAGAACTTTGAAAAAGTGCGCGCTTAAAACGACGCGTTTGGGCATATAGTTTCCCAAAATTTTTCAAACAATATTCAGCGGTCGCTGCAGAATTTTCAAAACACGTTGCATAATAGTTTTTCCAAACGACATCCTTGCCTGTCTCGTCTTTAAAGGGGCTCCAATCGTTAATGCGATTCGGTATATTCCAACACAGAACAAATCGTACCTTCTTACGAGCACCAGGCAATAATGAAAAGTAAACAAACACAGAGCCGTGATCGTGAGCACCTGGTTCATTGTAAATGCGTTCGGGCTGTCTGTCCTTTTCGCACAAGTCCCGCCAATACACAGTCTGCGAATCGCACCAATCACCTCGGTACCAATTTGGCATACAGGAAACGTCTTCGGCATCTGTCGCAACACAAAGGTCAGAGTACGAGACATCGCTTATCTGCCTTTCGCTACGCAAAAAAATGCCGCGTGCTCGTCCCTTTGAAAGAGATACATTGCGCCCATTGTCTGAAGGATTCATCGCCGTAAACGCTAAAGTGTATTCCACAGGACTATGAGATGTGTTTTTCACTTGTATTTCAAAAAATGCAGCAGGAAGTGATGAATCAAAGTCATTATGCGGTATCAGCGGATTAAAAGCAGTCAATTTAACTGACGCAGGAAAATCTGCATCAGTCATCGAAATCTCGGCAATAGGATATTCACCCTTAAATGCCAACTGCTGAAAATGAGGAAATCCAGCCAACGAATCGGCTACCGGGCCAAACCCAAACCCGCTAAACGGAATGTCTCTGTGCGGCCCAATCAAACACTCTTGGGTATCGCCTTGCAATACCCTTGTTTCAACTCTGTTTTCAGCCTTCGCGCGCAGGGCAAAATGAGAAAAACCGTTACGAGAGTTTTTATTCGGACGATTGAAAATTTCCCAATCAACCAACTCACCGTTGCCTGCGAGCCCAATGCTGCCGGTTCCGAGCCCACCCAACGGAAAAGAAATATTTTTTAAACTATTGCTACGATAGATCATATCTTATTTGTAAAGCGGTTTATAGTTTGCACAAGCACGGTAATCTGCACTTTCCGGATCTTTGGTTCCGAACGCACACCATGCATGCGGACGATAAATATCTTTGTCGTCGATGTTATGCAAGGATACGGGAATACGGAACATGCTCGCCAACGTAATGAGATCCTTTCCGATGTGACCGTATGTAAAGGCCCCGTGGTTCGCACCCCAGTTCGCCATGACGTTATAAACACTCGAAAAAGCATTCGTATCGTTGAGGCGGGGAACAAACCATGTCGAAGGCCAAGTCCTGTCCGTACGGTTGAGAAGAATTTCGTTGGCTTTTTCCGGCAAAACCACTGTCCAACCTTCCGCAATCTGCATCGTATACCCGATTCCGTCAACCATGTTCACGCGAACAAGCGTAACGGGCATTTCGTTCATTGTGGAATAAGTACTTGAAAAACCGCCGCCACGGAAATACCCGCGGTTTGCCGGCGAAAATTTTGTAGCCTGCATCATCGCATTCACGTCTTTTTCGGTGACATCCCACCACTTCTTCATGCAAGCATTCCCTTCGACATCTTTACAAACGGCTGTACCGTCCAATGCGGCTGCGCCGCTGTTGATCAGGTGCATGAATCCGCTGCTCGCCTTTCCTGTCGGCTTCCATCCCGTGCAACGCTCCACCGCATTTGCCGACCAATACGTCCTTACGTCCGCAAATACGCTTGCCTGTCCCGTCAGAAGATTTTCAAACAACATGGCAAGCCCGTTGCAGTTATCGCTCTCCGTAGCCAAAAGAATAGGCTGTTTCTTCCCGTTCCAATCGAACGTGGAATTGAGTATCGCCTCAGCATAATCGCCGTTCGGTTTATAATCCGTCCACATTCTCTGCCCCTGGAATCCTGCTAAGATCGCATTTCTTCCGAGCGCTTCTTCGTGGCGGTCTATCTCATCCAATTTCGGGTTTCCGAGCATGATGTCTTTGATGATCAGCGTCATTTTTGCGACAAATTCCCACTGTTTATCCAGCTCTTCACGCGTAAAATCTTTCTGACCCCAAACACTTCCGTTCAGATCCTTTCCCTCTTTGCAGTTTTTCTTGATCCAGGCAAGTTCCTTTTCGTACTCGGCTTTGTCATAAATTTCCAGATCGATACGGCGCAAAATTTCCGTCATATCCACCCATTCGGCGCGGATCCCGAAATATTTTTGCATCATGTTCGCATCCAAAAACGAACCGCCGATTCCCATCGCGACCGAACCGATCGATACATACGCTTTGTTACGGATCTGCCCTACCGCCAGCGCACAGCGCGCAAAGCGCAGAATTTTTTCGCGTACGTCGGGCGTGATCCCGCTCATACCGACATCCTGCACATCTTCGCCGTAAATCGCAAAAGCGGGCAAGCCCCTCTGTGCATGCGCCGCCATACACGCCGCAAGATATACCGCACCCGGTCTCTCGGTGCCGTTGAATCCCCATACCGCCTTGGTCGTTAGCGGGTCCAGATCCATCGTTTCACTGCCGTAACACCAGCAAGGCGTTACCGTAAGCGTTGCCGTTACATTTTCTTTCGTAAAATATTCTGCGCATACCGCCGCTTCTTTCCCGCCGCCGATCGTGCAAGGAGAGATAACGACTTCCGCCGGACTTCCGTCCGCATAAAATACATTCTCTTCGATCAGTTTTTTGGCGTCTTTCGCCATCTGCATGGTCTGTTCTTCCAGACCTTCCCGTATTCCGCCCCAACGACCGTCAATGGTCGGACGGATCCCGATCCTGTTTTTCATTTCCTTTCCTCCATGATTCTTGTCCGGAACTCGTCCGGCTGATTTCTTATATTTATTTTAGAAGCCGATTTTTCTTTCGGCCTCAACAGTGTACAAAGTTTTTTCAAAAAAACCTTACACCAATCAAACGCTATTTAAGAGCCGCACGGATCGCCTCGATCACTTTTTCCGACAACGCACGATACCCGTCTTCCAGATAATGGAAGCCGTCGTCCAATCGAGCCGACTGCGGCAGTTTTGTGCTGATCGTAAAAAGATCATCCACTGCATACCCGCAACGCGCCGCGATCTCTTTCATGGCACCGTTGCGTTCCGAAATCTTCTTTTCCCATTCTTCATCCGGTGCATGCTCCGCGTTCAGTACACGCGTCGTAAGCGCACAGATCACTTTCGCGCCGCATCCGCTGATCTGTTCGAGCAGTGCTTCTACGTTCTCTTTGTATACCGTACCCGTCATATGCTTTCCGTGCAGACCGTGATTGAAATGTACGACCGCATACCGACTGTCTGTCACAAACATCCGCAGCGCCGTATGATACATCGCCGTATCCACCGCATAGGAAGTGCAAAAATAATCGACAAGACATTCCCCGCGCAATCCTTCACGTACCATGCTCTGGTATCCGCCCGTGATCGAATCACCGACCAGCAAAACACGCGGCAAATCCTTTCGTTCTGCCTCGTCTGACCATGTCTGCAACCACTCGTAATGTTCCTTCATCATACCTTTCTCTCCGTTTCCGCGCATCCGCGTTTTATATTATTATATAATATAACACCTTTTTGTATGGTTTGCAAGGGAAAAATTTGCTTTCTTTTTTCAGCAAAAAAATACCTGTTTTTTTGAACTTGTTTTTTTAATAAAAATACGCTTTGGGAATCGGCGTTTATTCCGATCCCCAAAGCGTTCAAAATTTTATTGCAGGCGCGAAGCCACCGCTTTGAGAAACTCACGGCTGTTTAATTTTTTAGGCGTTACGCCTTCCGCATGAAAGAGCGGTAAAAGATCGCCCGTCATTTCCCCTTCTTCGATGGTGCGCACCGTCGCACTTTCCAATTTTTTGGCAAATTCTACAAGCGGTACAAGTCCGTCCAGCTCCCCGCGCTTGGCAAGCGCACCCGTCCATGCAAATATCGTGGCGACGGAATTGGTCGACGTCTCTTCGCCTTTTAAGTGCTTGTAATAGTGGCGCGTCACCGTGCCGTGCGCCGCCTCAAATTCATAGTTTCCGTCCGGCGAGACGAGCACCGAGCTCATCAATCCGAGAGAGCCGTATGCCGTGGCAACCATGTCACTCATCACGTCACCGTCGTAATTTTTGCACGCCCACAAAATACCGCCCTCCGAACGCATGACGCGCGCTACCGCATCATCGATCAGCGTGTACATATATTCGAGCCCTGCCGCCGCAAATTTTTCCTTATACTCTTTTTCAAAAATTTCCGCAAAAATATCTTTGAAACGATGATCGTATTTCTTGGATATGGTATCTTTGGTGGCAAACCAAAGCGGCATCTTTACATCCAGCGCATAATTGAAACACGAGCGCGCAAACGACTTTATCGATGCGTCCATATTGTGCATGCCCTGCACGATCCCCGCACCGCTTTGAAAATCGTGGATCAAAAGCTTTTCCTTGACATTTCCTTTCTCATCTTCTACGACAAGATAAGCCTTATCCCCTTCTGCCGTCTTCGTCTCCACGCCGGAATAGACGTCCCCATACGCATGACGAGCCAGAACGATCGGCTTTTTCCAGCCGGGAACATACGGCGTGATCCCCTTGGCAAGTATGGGCGCACGAAACACCGTTCCATCCAAAATGCGGCGAATGGTACCGTTAGGGCTCTTCCACATCTGTTTCAGATGATATTCCTCCACCCTCTGTGCGTTCGGCGTGATCGTAGCGCATTTTACGCCGACCCCGTACTTTTTATTCGCGTTCGCCGCTTCCACCGTTATACGGTCATCCGTACTGTCTCGCGAAGAAAGCCCGAGATCATAGTATTCCGTTTTCAGATCTACATACGGTAAAATCAGATCTTCTTTGATCCACCGCCAAAGGATCCGAGTCATCTCGTCGCCGTCCATTTCGACGATCGGTGTCTTCATTGCAATTTTCGCCATTTTGTCTTCCTCGATCTTTATTTCTTCTCGGATATTTTAACAAAAACAAGCGAAAATTACAAGCATTTGCCCCGCCCCACGAAAATTTCGCGGGGGCGGGGCAATGTTTCTTAAAATTTATCAGCATTCCGATTCTCAAAAACTCAGTATTTTGCAGAGTCTTTCCGGTCTTGACCGCTTCTTCGTAAAATTTTCCTTTTCTTATTTTCGAGATTTGCCCACAGATGAAATTTTTCCGAGCACGCCGCTGTTTTTCAACAATATTTTATTCGCTTTTTCTTTATAATCACAGATCCCCTGTTCGATCAGCGCGGAAAGCACCTGCGAAAAGGAAGAAAGATTTTCGCAAAATAAATACCACGCAAGCGATCCCGGCACTGTATTCATTTCGTTGAAGTAAACTTCGCCTTCATAAAGAAGATAATCGGCGCGCACAATCCCACGCATATTCATCCGCCGATACAGCAATTTCGTATATGCCTTTACAAGATCTGCGCTTGCTTTGGAAATTTTTGCAGGAAAATCTCCCGCTCGCTCTTTACCGCCTTCCAGATATTTATCGGCAAACGTTAAAATTTTATGCTCCGTTTTCGGCTCCTCGCACTCCGATACGATGATCTCATCCCCGCTTCTGTATGCGGCACAGTTGATCTCTCTCGCGCCTCCGAGATATTTTTCCGCGATCAGAACGGTATCGTAACAGAACCCCGTTTCAATGGCAGCGGCAAGACGCGCCCTGTCTTCTGCCACACATACACCGATGCTGGAACCGAGCCGCGCCGGTTTTACGATCACCGGATATCCCAAACGCTCTTCGATACAGCGCAATGCCATCGCACCGCGCCTTCGGAAATCTCCTTCCGAGATGCGGAAAAACGGCGCTGCTTTTACGCCCAATGCCTTGGCGACCAGTTTCGTCATCGCTTTATCCATAAAAACTGCCGACGCCGCCATATCCGGAGAAGCATCCGGAATTCCGTTCAGATTCAAGAGTCCTGCCACCGCACCGTCTTCTCCCCCCATTCCGTGGCAACAGTTCAGCGCACAATCGATACTGCAGATTTCTTTGAATTTTTTCCCCTTTCTTTCATACAACATTCCGTCGATAAAAACGGCACGCGCGCACCGTTTTTGCAACGATCCCGACTTAAACGCGGATACTTCAAACAGAGCTTCTCCCGTATACATTTCTCCGCTCTGCGCCACGTAAACAGGATAAACCGCGTATTTTTCTCCGCGCAACAAATTTGCCGTCATTGTACCGGTGATGATGGATACTTCATTTTCACAAGATTTACCGCCGAAAAAAACTGCCACATTTTTTTGCATGAAAAAACACCTCCGCAAATACATGATTGCTTTGGTGTTTCGGACGTATTCAATAAAAAACCAAACCCGTTGTGCTTTATCAGGAATAAATATCCGGTAAATCGTTCAGAAACAGCACAGTGTCGCCCGTACGTAACTCTCTCTCCAACACATTTTGCGCATCTTCGAGCGTGGGAACCGTTCTGATTTTTTCCTTATCGCCGCCAGCCGCAAGATAGCCGCTTTGCACAGCCCCTACCAATGTCGAACCGACCAATAAAACAAGATCAAGCCCTGCAAGTTGTTTTCCGAATTCTTCGTTTTCCTGTTGTTCCAGAATTCCCAGTTCCACAAGCCCCGGCGTCACAATAATTTTTCTGCCTGCAAACAGGCGCAAAACTTCTACCGCGGCCGCCGCCCCGCGAACATTGGCATTGTACGCGTCGTCAAGAATGACCACACCGTTTTTCCGGATCGGTTCCAACCGATGCGGAACAGGCATGATCTTCGCGGCACCGGCCGCGATTTCCTCCTTGCTCATACCAAGACGAAACGCCATTGCCGCCGCCAACGCGATATTCAACGCATTGTGCGCGCCAAGCAAACGGCTTTGAATTTCCGTCTGCAAAATTCCCAAGGACAGTTTGAATGAAATTCCTTCACTCGTGCATACGATTTCGTGCGCGCCGCATTCGCCGTGCTCACCCACCGTCACCTTCACAAGCCCGTTCGGCAATTCGCCCAGATTTTTGGTGTTGTCATCCAACCCGATAACAGCAAACCCGCCTTCTTTCGTGCCGTCAAATATTTCACTCTTGGCTTTCATCACGCCTTCAATGCTGCCGAATGTTTCCACATGCTGCGGGCAAACGCCCGTCAATATACAGTGATCCGGACGCACGAGGTCGCAAAGCTCGGCAATGTCTCCCGTATGCCGCGCCCCCATCTCCGCAAGAAAGAAATCGTATTGAGAAAGGTCTTCTTTCTCGATCGCACGCGCGATCCCAAGCGGCGTATTGTAAGACGCAGGCGTCATCAACACACGATATTTTTCCGATAAAATGGTGGCAAGAAAATTTTTTACACTCGTCTTTCCGAAGCTTCCGGTGATCCCGATCTTTACACAAGAACTAGCTTGCAATTTTTCACGCGCCGCGCGTAAATATTTTTTGTTTTTACCCGATGAAAAAGGCTTTTCGCTAAGGTTCGCCAACCGTAAAACCGAAGGAATCAAAATCGGCACGATCGCAAGCGGAAGATAACGCAGATTTGTTACAAAAACATTGTTGGCATAATAAGCGGCAACATTCACGCCAAGGACCAAAACAAAACAGATTACCGCCAGCCACAAAATACAGAGAAAATAGATCCGATTGGCGCGCTTCGTACCTTTCAGCGGAACTTTCAGCGCCTTCTTTTCCGCAATGCAGTACAAAAACACAAAAAACGGGATCGGAATAAGAGAAATATAAGCCGCCCATCTGCCCGCAAACGAAAAACACAGGCCGAGCACAAGACAGCAAAGCGCAATCAGAAAAGCCAAAAGAATATAACGCGACATCGTCATATTTCCCTTTCTTTTCAGCCATGCGCCCAATTTTTTTCCGTCGTATGCGGCCTGCTGCAACGCCCCCAGCGGATTGAGTGTGCAAAGCGCAAACAGCAACGCCGCCGCAAGACCGATGATTATGTATTCAATGATTGCATTCAGTTCAAACATATTTATTCCTCTCTGCCTACCGTTCAACCAAAAAACTCGCGCGCGATCGCGTTGAATTGTTCAGGCTTTTCGCAAAAACAAAAATGCGAGCAGCCCTTCATATAGACAAGTCCTGATCCGCGCGTACCCTCTTTCAACCGCTCTGCCATATATGGCGGGGTTGCCGTATCCCGATCTCCGAACACGTACAGCACCGGCGTTTCGATCTTCGGCAACAAAGGCGTCAGATCTTCGCCGACTATTTTTTTGAAGCTTTCCCGCATGATCGGCGATAACTGCCGATATTCCGAGGAACCGAAGTTCCTTTCGGCAAAACGGGGAGCCACTTTTCGTACCGCCCGATACATCTTTACTCGAATCGCATATTTTAATCCTCGGCGCGGCATAACTCCCGCACAGCCCGTAAGAAGCGCTCTGTCAACCCTCTCTTTGTGTTCTGCCAAAATTTTGAGTGCCACCCTGCCACCGAACGAATGCGCCAAAAGCCGACACTTTTTGATCCCCAACGCATCCATTACCTCTAACGTATGCGCCGTATAATCGCTTACCGACCATGGTTGGTCCAATCCTGAACTTTGGCCCATTCCGATAAAATCAAAAGCCGTTACGCGGTAATGCGCGGAAAGACTCTTTATCTGAAAGTAAAAACTTTCCTTTTGCGAAAGGTAACCGTGCAGCATCAAAAGATCCTCGCCCGAGCCTTCCTGCAAAAGGGAAACTTCCCTTCCGCCTATTACGATTTTTCTTCCCTCCGCTTTCCATTTTTCAATCTTGCAATTCTTTCACCATTACGAGCGCATCTTCGCCGTCTCCGTAATATCGCGGCCGCACATACCTGCCGATAAACCCGCGCCGCAAATACAGCGACATTGCGGGGGCATTGGAAACACGCACTTCCAAAAACAACCTTCGGACCCCCAAAAGCTTTGCCTCACGTTCCAGTGTTTCAAGGATCCCCTGCGCAATGCCGCGCCGTCGGCTTTTTTCTTGCACGGCGATATTCGCAAGATCTGCCTCGTCTCCCGCTACGATCAAAAAGCCATACCCGTGTATATGCCCTTCTTCTTCGGCAAGACACGTAAGCGACGTTCCGTTGAAAAAAGTATCGGCCAGCATTTTGTACGACCACGGATCAGAAAAACATTCCTTTTCCATTGCCGCAATCGCCAGCACATCTTCATAAGCCCAAGTTCTGTATTCCATATTTTCCTCTTGTATCCGGTTCCTTGTTCGCTCGTCTATGCTTTTTTCTTTCCTTCAATGCCCGAACGATTCCTCTGCCTGGCTCTTTTTCAAATAAAACGCCGAAAGATCTCCCAATCTTGAATCATCTGCACATTCCACCGCACAAAGCAGTCCCGCCGCTGGATCTGCCTTTTTAAAAGGTATGGGAAGATCTAAATAGGATGTCAAAACGTATTTCGAAGCCAATGTTGAAAGCTTATCTTCCGATATAAATGACGGCGGCAACAAGATTTCTTTCTTTTCACCGTATCCGCAAACATAATAGTTTCCGCGTCCGGCAGGGATCACCGCAAGCGTTTTTCCTTCTGTATTATATGCGAGCGCCTCGAAGGAGGTTACGCCGAGCGCCGGCTTTTTCGCCGCCGCACAAAACCCCTTTACCGTTGCAATTCCGATGCGGATCCCCGTAAAAGACCCGGGTCCTACAACCGCACAGAAAAAATCACATTCCGCAGGAGACAGCCCCACTTTCTCTGTCGCCTCCCGAACGGCATCCATTAAACGCACCGAATGCTGCATGGCACAATGCGGCTCAAACACCGTTTCCGTATTCATGCCTTTTCGCGCTATGACCGTCAAGTATTCGCCCGACGTATCGATCGCAAGAAAATTTTTTATTCGCACAGTATTTCCCTCTCCTTTTCGCCAAGCTTTCGAATCCGCACTACCTTACAGTTTTCCGGCAGAACATCGGCAATATTTTCCGACCATTCGATCACACAGATCCCGCCCGCATCAAAATAATCACATAATCCCATCGCTTCCGCCTGCGCACCGTTTTTCAGCCGATAACAATCATAATGATACAGCTTTCCGTCATAATCGTTCATATAGGCATAGGTGGGACTCGTGATCTCCTCTTCTATTCCGAGTGCGCGCGCTATTCCCTTTACAAATACCGTTTTGCCCGCGCCCAGATCCCCTTGCAGCAAAACCACATCGCCCGCATGCAAAGTTTTTGCGTATTTTTCCGCAAATTCGATTGTCTTTTTTTCGCTTCTTGAAATCATATGCGCCCCGCAAAAAAAGAGAATCGGCTCCCGTTGAGCCGATTCCATTATAATATATCGCAAAGAAATTTGCAATTAAAACTTATCAAAGAGCCAAGAAATTCTCTTATAAAGCAAGATCGTAACCGCACTTACCGCTACGCCCTTGATCAGATTAAAGAGCAAAATGTACCACCAAAGCGTTTCAAAAGCGGCTTCCGCGCCCTCGCCCATATACAGCGGAAAATTGATAAACCGATTGGACAAAAGCCCCGCCGCAAGCTGCAAAACACAACCCACCGCAAGCGTTATCAAAACAACGGGTACGCCTTTTTTGAACCGATAGACCAACGTCGGCACGATGACAAACGAAAAAGTTACGATAAAATTGGCTAATTCGCCTATACCGCCCGTAGACGATTTCAAAAGGCATAAACATTCCTTGACGCCGCTGATTATGACTGCCGCCAAAGGCCCGTACAAAAATCCCCCGATCAGCACAAATACATTGGCAAAATCCAATTTCAGAAAAGGCGCCGCCGGAAAAATGGGAAATTCCAAAAAAGTGACCGCAAACGCAAGCGCCGATAACATGGCAAGTTTGGCGATGCCCGATGCAGAAAAAAGTTTTTTATGCTTCGAACCCGCCCTCCTTTCTGCCTGCAAATTCTGCTTTGCTTCTTTGTCTTGCTCAGAAAAATGAGCATTTTCTGAAATCTTATCTTCTCTTACCGCTGTTTCTTGTACAACACCGTTTCCGGCAGCTTTTCCGCCATGAGCCGGATTTTCTTCAAAATGAAGATTCTTTTGCTTTGCTTCATTCGTGTTCCGCTCCTCTTTCGGAAGCGGCGCCTTTTCAGGCATGACCTTTTCCTGCATACTTACACCTCGAAAATTATTTTCCAAGGGGATCAGAAAAGCCCCGCAATCAATGCGGGGCTGCTTTTCGGTTTTTATGCCAATACGGCACGGCAACAGAAAAACATTCTTTTCACATCCGGACTATACCGTCGGTGCAGG
Source organism: uncultured Bacillota bacterium (assembly GCA_949287105.1). GTDB lineage: Bacteria > Bacillota > Clostridia > Christensenellales > Borkfalkiaceae > Borkfalkia. The sequence goes on along the minus strand of CASEFE010000150.1, from coordinate 4,312 downwards.
AATTTCACCCGCTCGGAGGCTCTCGCCTTTCGCAGACTTTGACTGCCGGTGGGGAATCACACCCCGCCCCAAAGAATCTTTTTTATTGATATGATTATACGCTTTCAAAAATAATTTGTCAAATCTTTTTTCTATGGCCCTTGCAAATCGCTTTCCAAACATATGCTTATGGAAACATACTTGGAAAATTCAAGATAAAGTTTCCTTAAAACCCTTTGATCTGCACTGCGGCACATATGTTTCCCGGCACAATAACCCTTTTTCCGAATTGTCGTCATTTGCCGACATACGTTATTTTCCCCGCAGGCAACACATAATTCTGACCGAAATAGTGAACGTATACGTTCATTGCGCTCGGATTGAAAATCATCTTTCCTTCCGCCGCAAATTGCAAACGGTCAAATGCCTGCACATACCGAAAAATTTCTCCGTTTGTGGCATACCATACGTCTTCCCGCCTGCCGACGCGGCGGGCAAACTTTTCGATCACGTCCCAATTCCCGTCGTCATCAAATTCATAGCTGTGGCCCCAAAGGTAGAACAACTTCGGGCGAAGAAACCAAAAATGACCGCTCTGTTCTTCCAGAAATTGATCGATACGCTCATCCAGGCAAGGATCGTTGTGATGACAGGTCGGCGACAGACGAAGCCAGTCCTGCGGAATCGCAAACCCGCCCGAAGAAATGGTCGTCCTCGCATAATCGATGCCGCAATGCCGAAGAATACCGACTACGTCGTCGTTGAACGAACCGTTTGCATATGCCATTCCCGTGACCAGACATCCGAACAGCGCTTCCAGTCGGTTACGGTCGGACAAAACATCGTTGGTTGCGATCGCGGGAGTGATCTCCGCCAAAGAATGATGCGAGCTGCCATGAACTGCCACCTCGTTTCCGGAGCCGAGATACAGCTCTTTCGCCTCCGATGCAGTCAATTTTCTGCCGCCCGGTTTTTCCGCAAACCACGCGGAATTCAGGTTAAACGTTCCTTTCAGACCGTAATCGGACATGATGCCGATCAGCCTCTTGTCCGATGAAACGCCGTCATCATAACTGAGCGTGACGGCTTTATCACGAAACCCCGGAAAACGTAAAAACGCGTACATCATTTATCACCCCTTTTTTACTTTTTCAGAACTGACGCATGAGACGCAGATAAAAAGCCACGCACCGCACGATTTTTTCAAGAGGGATCCGCTCATCGTTTCCATGGATCGTTCCGCGTTCTTCTTTGGAAAGTGCCATAGCTGAAAAACGATAGACGTGATCGGATATTTCACCGTAATGCCTTGAATCGCTGCAGGCAAGCATCAGATACGGGGAAACCAGCGCATCCGGCCATGTTTCGGAAACCGCACGTTTCATCATTTCCCACGCCTCACCCCGCGTTTCGGATATATTCGACGGATCCGCGCCATATACGACATCGATGCGAATGGAATCGTCATCTATCGTCTTTTTCAGATATTCGCGCGCGCTTTCCACGCTTTCTCCGCACATGATACGCAAATTTGCAAGCATCTCCGCATACGGCGGAAGGACATTCATCCCCTTGCTGCCGCTCATCTGCGTAAAGGCGACCGTCGTACGCATGAGTGCATTCAGTTCGCCGCCGCTCTTTTTACAAATCTTGTTGAGTAAACCTTTGAACAGCCAAAGATTGGCAAATATCAGGCGATAAACAAAAGTCGAACGCCTGCCCAAAACATCAAACATTTCCATCGCCGGTTTGGAAAGATGCGCCGGAAACGGATGATCTTCCACTTTCGCACAAGCACGGCTCAACGTACCCACTGCCGTATGCGGCGGAGGTGCGCTGGCATGTCCGCCCTTGCCGTCAACCGAAAACCGAACATTGCATATACCCTTTTCCGCTATTCCGATCAAAGCACAAGGCTGGCTGACTCCCGGGAAAACTTTTTCCACGACCGCCCCGCCTTCGTCACAGACAAGCGCGGGTCGAATCCCCTTTTTTTTGAAATACCGAACGATCGTCGGCGCGCCGTCACCGTTTGTCTCCTCATTGCCGGAAAAAGCAAAATAGACGTCGTTTTGCGGAACAAATCCTTCTTTGATCAATTGCTCCGCCGCCTGCAAAACGCCGTTCAGCGTCCCTTTGGTATCCAACGTACCCCGTCCCCACAGGACACAGTCCTCGATCACCGCGTCGAACGCCGGCTTGCTCCAAAGAGACTGCTCGACCGATACGACATCATAGTGCGCCATCAAAACACGACTTACGGAGCTGTCGCGCCCTTTCCAATGGAACAAAAGAGAACGCCTGCCCAATTTCTCGAACGCGCAAACACGATGAACTTCCGGAAAAAGGCGAGGAAGCAGCTTTTCAAATTTTTCAAATTCCGCATCGTCTTCTTTGCTCTCGTCGGTATCCGAAACCGTTTTGCAACGGATCATTTCCGCAAGATCGGAAATCGCTTTGTTTTCGTCGCATTCTTCAAATGCGGCGATCGTTGTCTGCTCCCCTTTCGGCTTAAATGCAAGCGCCCGAATGATCAGTATCGCCAAAAATATAACCACAGCCGCCGCAACCGCGATGATCAGCCAAAGATACCAGTCCATTATTTTTCCTCCTCGTTGTCATGGGACGCCGAGCCGATCGCGTCCGCTTTTTCTTCGGAAGAATTTTTATTCTCCGCCTCCGCTTGTTCCGACTCTGTTCCGATAGCGCCGAGCCAACCTTTTTTATACATGATGCGCGACGATACAAGCGTAACCACGACACCGACCGGAACCATGACACCGATCAGCGTGCCCGCCAATTCGCCGCCACCTGTAACATAAGAAGAAATGATAAAGACCAGCAGCATCAGTACACAGGGGATCACGGAAATTTTCCAGTTTTTCGAAATATATACGACAGCCATTCCTCCGAACAGCGCAGGCAATACGTTATCAAACGCAGGCGCCAATTTTTCATTTTCAAAAACGGGTGTCAGAAAACTGATCAGAACAACTCCCAAAATAAGAATGATCATCGTGACAATGGAAGAAATCGCGATGGAAATCGTCGAAATCACTTCCGCCTCTTCGGTTCCCTTTTCCACGCCCGCCTGTTCCATGCAGTTGAGCGAACAAGGTACTTTCAGATTCGAAAGATTTCCCGTGACAAATCCCAGATACGTGCCGCCCGATCCGAGCATCGGCGTATAAGTAAATGTTTCCACTGCGCCGACGGCACAGTACATGACGATGATGGAGATTCCCGAAGCAAATACACCCCAGTCAATGCTGGCTCCGAAAATGATCATACAGATAAAAGGATAGGCAAGAATCAAAAGTGCGGCCACCACACCCCAGATCCGACCGTAAAGATGTGTATTATCGTCAAAAGTACGCATAGACTTCTCTCTTTTCATTTTTATCCCTCCTTTAACCCAGAAGCATGGTGATCGGAACAGCCGAGATCATGCCGATTATAATACACAACGGCAAGGCATAATCATTGATCCAACGCCACTTGGTCACTTTCAAAAGCAGACCGCAAAGCGCCATAACGATCGCCGATACAAAGAATACCAGAACGGGGATCCATCCCGATCCGCCTTCGCCTACTCCGCCGAATACATAACCCAAAAACGCAGAGATCATGCCCAGAAAGAGCGCGTTCATGAATATTTCGCCCCATTTTTTATCCCTCTGGCGAATGTACATCAATCCGCGCTGGATCTTTTTGCCTGTGATCAGAGGCAAAAACATGGAAACAAGCATGCCGCACGTCATTACAAGCGAAACCGTTACATAGATATCCGCCGTCGTGACATTGCCTTCAAAAATGTTTGCGGCAATGGTTTCATAGCTGAAACTTCCGATCACCGAAAGCCGCAGCCAAGGCAAGGGAATACCGAGCTTTTGTGAAAGCGCAACGATTCCCACAAGTATGGCAACCCCCGGCGCCACGGTAAAGACTGCGGCACGCAACATTGTTTTGTTCAGCACCGCTTTCGACATGCCGATCCGAATTCCGCGGCGATATGCACGGACGAGAAAAAATACCGCCTGCGCCACGACCACTGCCAATATGATCGCCACAACCGCATACAGAATGGGCGCATTTTTGTTGAACTGCGCCGCGTTGAGTAAAGAAATCATAGCATCGCTCCGTAAATAATTTTCGTGCCCTTTCCGAACACAAGAACATTTCAATTATATCACACCGTTTTCATCTTTTCAAGCATACTTTTGCGCATTTAAGCTTTTTCCTCCCGAAATCAATGAATTGTCAAACTAAGTGCAACACTTGATAAGATTTTCTTGAAACAAATCTTGTGGAGTTTGATAACGTAAAACTTTTT
>CASEFE010000149.1 GCA_949287105.1 uncultured Bacillota bacterium | reverse complement strand
TCGCAACTCTATTTTACCACAGATTTGTATGAACTCTTTTTTTCTTTAGGTGTTGCACTTAATAGTATAATTCACCAAATCATAAAAGGAGCGCCAAACCATTCGGTTTGGCGCTCCTCTTAAAGAAAAGCAAAACTTAAAGATTGAATAATAAAAAAATCTTTAAAAAATTTTTAAGTATTGACAAAGAAGGTGGCGAGAGTTACAATAAAAACACTTGTAAATTTTGAGTCCGAAGCTACGGCGAAATCGAATCGGAGAATTTTTTCGGTAAAGTTTTGTAAAGGATAAGAATAATTAAAAAAGTTCAGTGGCAGAGAAGGGAGCGAAGTTAAAATGACTAAAAGATGGCGGCGATTCGCAACGGAAATTGTGATCGACACAAAAAAAGGTTTTCTTGCGGAAATCGGGTATGCGGATAAAGAAGGTTACCGGACAATTCTTACTTCCGAAAACGAATTTTTTACGGCGTCTTATTGCGGCGGGGGAAAAGTGACCGTTTTGCAAGACGATGCGGAGGCATTAAAGGTCAGAATTCAGTCGGAAAGCACGTACTTTTCGGCGGAAAGCGAAATTGTTTTGAATGATGCGGGGCTTATAAGGCGTCAAAGCTATCGTGTAAAGGAAAGTTTCAACGGTTGGATTTATCCGCATTTTGCGTGTGAAGACAAGGTCGCGAAGTATACGTATCCGATGCGGGTTTACGATCAGCCGATCTGTGAGGTGGGCTCACTTCGCAACGATTATCTATGGGCATTGCCGTTGCCGGCGCATCTATGGTACGGTCAAGAATACGTGGCGGTATATTGTCTTGACCGCAGCGAAGGGAACGGCACGTGTGATTTCAGAATAACGGATAAAAAACCGCAGCTCGGAATTTATTATCCCGACAAGGCAGTTCAGAAAATGGGCGAATCGCCTTTTGGCGACGGCCGTCGCCCCGAAGACAGGAAATTTGAAAAAGGGGAGGAAATCAATTTTTCGGAGTACATAGCCTTTGCGCCCCTGTCTTCGCGGAAAAATCCGATTTTACAGTCGGAAAAGCTTGCCGCCAAATATTTATTGCGAAAAAAATACCCCGAAAAAGATTATACGGTTACGGCGGATTTGATTGCGCAGTATTATCAGGAAAACGGTCTTTGGAACCCCGATGCGTTTGGGAAGGGAAAGGGCTGGTACCGCAACATGTGGAAACGTACCATGGGCAAAAATCCCGAGAAAGATTTTTATTATGATTTAGGCTGGGGCGAAGGATACGGTGCGATTACGTTGTCTGCGCTGGTGCGGTACAGTGTTCGGACGAAGCGGGAACTGTTTCGTGAAAAGATTGAAAAGATCACCCGCAATATACCGATGTTTTTGCGCGATGAATCCAAAACGGGTGCCTATTATGACCGATTTATCCCGCGGGGGAATCCCACGCTTTTGGGGAAGTATCCGGAATACGAAAAGTGTGACTTTTTCGGGTTTCGCCGTATCTGGACACACAGTCTTTCGATGATCGGCTATCAGTTAGCGGCACTTTATTTGGACGTAGACGATTATGACGAAGAATTGCGAAAGCTCTGGAAAAAAACGGCGACGGACATTGCGGATTTTTTGTTGGAAAAGCAGCATGCGGACGGGGACATCAACGACGGATTCACAGAGAATGACGAAGAGTGCAATCTGAAAAGGCATCGTATACCGGCACGGGCGCTGGCGTGTGGGTTGTTTGTAAAAGTGTATCGAATAAGCGGGGATGAAAAATATCTGAGGGCGGCGTGCGGACTTATGGAAGCATCTGCGCCGGAGATAGAGGAATATGCGTTTTACAACCAGATGTTGGATACACATTTTCATGAAAGAGGGGAAAAGGGCTTCGAATCGGGAAAGGATGAAAGCGTAGAAGTATACGACGCGGAAAATGCGTGTTACGCCTTTTTAGGGCTTGCGGAGTTGTACGAAGTTTCGCCCGAAGAAAAGACTTTAAGGCTATGCGAAAAATGTGCAGCTTATTTTATCAGCTGGATGTTTTATTATGATCTGGAAACGGGCGTGAATGGCAGGGCGCGCGGGGCTACCACATGCAGAATGCCGGATTTTCCTCTTTTGTATGTCGGGGCGGGGAATTTTGCCTATTCGGCGATGAAAAAGCTGGCTGCTCTTACGGGTGAACATTTTTACAAAGAGATCGCGGAAGAAATGCTTCGCTGTGCGTCGGATTTCCAACTTTCGGCACCCGGAAAACCTTGGAATAACGGCATCGTGCATGCGGTGTACCAGGTAAACGGAAGGCATTGGGGGCCGGATATAGAGGGGCAGATGGATTCGGGAATGACAAGCGGCAGTACGCTGATATGTCTGGAAGAATATATCAAGGAAAAGAATCATGATAAAGAAAGATAGTGCGGAATATTATCTGATTTTGGCTAATCATTGGAGCTATACAGGTATCGGCTGGCAACTTGGATTGGAGTCCTGCCGTGCATCGGTAGAAGACAGTCTGAATATTGCAGATCAATGGCCGCATGTAAAAGTCTGCATCAATCCGGATGCAAGGGCGTATGCGGCTTTGAGAAAGTATTTCCCGGAAACGATTATTCGCTTGAAAAAGTATCTGGCGGAAAAAAAGACGGAGATCATAGGAGGTACCTATGGGCAGCCGATGGGGCGGAGGAGTGATGCCGGAAGAAGATCCGGTTAAAAACTATTACGGAATGCAATGGGGCGCGATCGGTTACGCATATGTTCAAAAAGCATCGGAAATCGCAACGCAGATTTTGAGTGAATCAGGAAAAATGTTTGCGAGAAAGTAAATACACGATGCGGTTTTGACGCGTTGCGCGCGTTTGTTGTTTTTAACCCTACGGAGAGACCTGAGCATTTTATGGTGATGACGGAAAAGATCTATTTGTCGGAACAGGAAAAATCGGTCTTTGAATTTTGTGTAAAGAACCAGGCAGGAGAGGTACTTCCGTTTCAAATGGAAGAAGAGTATTTTGATGCGGAAGGAAAGCGAACATCTTTTAAAATTTGCTGGCGGACGGATAAAATTCCCGCAATCGGATACGATAC
>CASEFE010000148.1 GCA_949287105.1 uncultured Bacillota bacterium | reverse complement strand
TATCAAACTCCACAAGATTTGTTTCAAGAAAATCTTATCAAGTGTTGCACTTAGTTTGACAATTCATTGTCGAAGTCGTTTGATTTCAAAATTATTTTTTTAAAAATTTCAAACTACCTGAAAGTCGCAAATTTACTTTATGTATTAGAAAGATCTTAAAAATTTCTTGTTTTAACGAAAATATATAGTGATTTTATCGAGGAAGCCTTTTCGGTAGCGTTCAAAAGATACAAAATTTTTGCTTTTTTCGATTTTATGAGGGTGAGGTAAAATATTTGAAAAGAATTTAAGCCTGATCCTCATTTCGCTTTCGGAATGAGGCAGAAATTCAAAAAAGAAAAGGAATTTTCTGTAAAGAATTGAAATCACAGTTTTGCTGTGTTAAAATTGAATCGGTCGACTCGTTAAACGATTTTGTTTCAGGGAGGGAAAAATGAAGGTTTGGAAGACGGGAGTGCTTGTCCGCGGTCAGAATTCGCCGCGGCGTGGAAATTATTGGCCTACGGTTGCGCGTATTCCGGACGGCAGGCTTGCCGCCGTATGGTCGGGAGGGCGGTATGCGCATGTTTGTCCGTACGGAAGTCTGCGCATATCCTATTCATCGGATGAGGGAGAAAGCTGGTCGCCGCAGGCGATCCTTCTGGACAATTCGCTGGATGACAGGGACGGCGGGATCACTGCATGGAATGATAAAGTTGTAGTGACGACGTTTACCAATACGCGCGGATTTCAGCGCGAGTGGGCGACGGGGCCGAACAGTTTTGTCCGAACGGAAGAAGAAAGGCGAGCCATTTTGGCACACATCGATGCGATCACCGAAGCGGAAGAAGAGCGCGATTTCGGATCTTTTTATGCGATCGGGGACGGTGAACGTTTTGGAACGTTCCAAAAATTGCCGATCACGGCGCCGCACGGACCGATCGCGGATGCAGACGGAAATCTTTTTTATATCGGTTCCGCGTTTACGGACGGAAATGGAAAAACAGATACTTTGCCGGCGGATTTTCATGGCCTTTCAGAGGGGATTTATTTTATCGTTTCCGAAGACGGGGAAAACTGGGAAGCACCTGTGGCTGCGCCTCCGGCACCTGACGGAGCATTTTTGTGTGAACCGCACGGCTTTGTCTGCAAGGACGGCAGCGTTTTTGTCGGTGCGCGGGCGCATATCGGCGGAAAAGCGACGATTTATTTTAATAAAATTGAAAACGGTGTATTCGGCGAATGGAAACAATCCAAAATCAACGGGCTTCCGCCGCATTTTTTGCGTTTGAGAGACGGCCGAATACTTCTTACATATGGCAGGCGGGAAGCTCCTTGTGGAATTCGTGCAAAAATCAGCGAAGATGAGGGCAGAACTTGGGGAGAAGAGCTGATCATTCGTACTGACCTTGCTTCGGGCGATATTGGCTATCCGTCTTCGGTGCAGCGGCGCGACGGGAAAATTCTCACCGTTTGGTATGAATATGTCGAAGACGATCTGGTTGCGAGCATTGTTTATGGCATTTGGGAGATATAAAAGGCAGAGTCACATTTTTAATGGGGCAAAGGTACGATTTGTAAATAATAAAATTATTCTGTTTGTCGAACTTTGCTTTTTTCGTTTCAAAGTAAATTCGAACGTTCAGATCAAAGATTGGAGTTCAAGGAAATAAAAAATAAATTTGATCGGTCAAAAAGAAATTCAATTTGGCCGCATGTAACAAAATAACCGATCGCGTTCGATTGCGGTAAAAAGGATCCGCCCGCGGCAATTTGCCGCGGGCGGATTTTTTATTCTTTCAATTAAAGATATATTTTTCAGCGTACAACGGAACGCAAGTTAAAAATGAGATCTCCCACGTCGTAAGCAAAGGTTTCTTCGATCCTTACGGGAACATTGTAATAGTTAGGCGAAGATTCGGTGTTGCGCGCGTAGTATACGGTGCGGGAGGGACCGCTGTCCTGACCGTTTCCGGAATTGGAAAAAGTCACTTTTGCGGTGTTTACAGTGGTAACGGCTTGTCCGCCGTTGACGGAGAAATTCACGCTGCGGTCGGAAATTTCTTTGCAGGTGAAAGTGCATTGCGTCTTTCCGTATGCTGTTGCGAGCATAACGGTGTTGGAAGCATCCTTTTTGTAAGTGAGTCCGCGTCCCACAAAATAAAGCTGACCGGCATCGAAACAGGAATAATTTTTCTGTAAATCGCCGCTGGTAAACTTTTGCGTTTTCGGCCATGCAGATTTTTCCACATATTCATTGATATTTTTATTTTCGTCCGAAAGATCTTCTTCCGTCCAGTTGTTTGTAAGCTGCACAGTCGCTTTGGTGGCGCTTTTATTGTAGTCGATGGTTACGGTATAATTTGCAAGCGAAAGCGCGGAACCGGAAGTAGGATCGATGGCGTGCTGGTATCCGGTCGTCACGCTCCTGATGGGGCGAAGATTTCTTCCTCCGTCGAGCGAATGGAACCACACTTCGGTCACGACGGTATCGGGTTTGTCGTTCGCGTCGCCGGTTGTGCCGAAGGTTACGATCTCGCGGTCGTTCTTGGTATCGTAATAAGTTCCGCGCAAGGTCAGCGTACTTTTCAGCTTATAAACGGAATAATATTCGCCGAATGATTCGTAGCTGGGATCGACCGTCGTTTCCACGACATAACTGCTGCCTTCCGCAAGGCGCAGCTCCATGGAGCCGAGATCGTTTTTTTCAAACGCGATGTCATAGGTCAGTGTTTCCGAAAAGCCGGTGGGGGCGGCGACGCCGCCGTCAGCCCAGTTTGATTTCAGGGAAATGACCACTTGCGCCGAGCAGGCAGAGAACAAAAACAGGCAGGTAAGCAATCCTGCAAGAATGGTAAGCTTTTTTTTCATAGAGAGATAAACCCCGTTTTCAAATTCTATGGTATGTAACAGTATAACATAAAATCTGAACTTTGTAAAAACAAAAAAGGTGAAAATCGCTTAAAAAAACGGCAAAATTGTGTTATACTTAAAAAAACGGCAGAAAGCAAGGCGAAAGTTTGCCGTTGGAGCGCGAATGAAGGTAAAAATTTGGATTGCACCGTCGACGGCGGATCTTTTATCCTGTCTGGGAAAGCTGCCGAAAGCGGAAAAAAATTTAATCTTTTGCGAAGACAGGCTGACGCTGGAAGCGGAGCGGGTGATCGCCAAAGCGCAGGGCGCGGCATTTGACACGTCGGTGACGACGTTTGCGCGCTATTTGCGGAATGCGAGCGGAAAGAAAGCGCTTTCCAAACAAGGCTCGGTGATGGCGGTCGGGAACGTGGCGCGATCGGTTCCGCTCAAATGTTTCGGCAAAAATCCGGCGGGAAGTGCACGGAATCTGTATGAAACGATCGCGCAGCTTCGGGCTGCGCTTGTCACGCCGGAAATGCTTTCGGATGCGAGCGCGCAGACGGAAGGGGCATTGCAAGGAAAGCTTTCAGACATTGCATTGATCTATCGGGGATATCTCGATTTTCTGTCCGGCGGTTATCTCGATGAAAGCGATGCGCTTGCTCTTTTGCCGAATGCGATCGATAAGGGTGCGCTTTCGGATACGAATGTTATCTTTGCCGGGTTTACTTCGTTTACGCGGCAGGCGGCGGAGGGGATCCGCGCGGCGCTGCGATCGGCAAAGAGTGTCGCGGGGATATTTATAGGGGGTGAAGAGGAGCTCTATACCAACGAGGCGGTAAACGATTTTGAAAAATACTGTGCATTGGCGGGTGCGGAGTGCGAACGGGTATATTTAGCGGGAACGCTCTGTACGGAAGCGGAATTTTTGCGCCGTAAAATTTTTGATCCTGTTTATCCGCAAAAGGCGTGTGCGACCGAGCGCGTGCGCATCTTTGAGGCGGCGGACAGGGAGGACGAGCTGTCGTTCATTGCGGCGATGATCAAGAGCGAGGTAATGGACCGCAAAACGCGTTACGGAGAAATTGCTTTGTTTCTTTCGGACGTATCGGAATATTCGGTGGCTTTGGACAAAGTTTTTGCGGAATATTCGATACCGTATTTTTCGGAAGCAAAGAAGAGCGCGGCGGCACATCCGCTTGCGGCGTTTTTGTTGCGTTGGCTGGCGTTGGCGTCGGAAGGGTGCGATCCTGCGGATACGGATGCCTTTATCGGGAACGTCTTTTTCGGCGCCGATCGTGTATCGCGCGAGCGTTTCAGAAATTATCTTTTAAAATATGCCAACTACCGAGGCGGCGCGATGAAGCCGATCAAAGATACGGAAAAAGATCCGCTCGTATTGCACGCGATGCGCGATCGGTTCTGTTTGGCTATGGAAGGCGTTTCTGCGTCGATGTACGGCGAAGAATATTGCCGTCTTGCCAATCGGCTTTTAGATACGTTTGCATGTG
>CASEFE010000147.1 GCA_949287105.1 uncultured Bacillota bacterium | reverse complement strand
TTATTGCTGCCCATGGAAACTTGCGCGACATAGACATACCCATAGCTCATCGCCATCATGCCGAGGTCTTTCTTCTTGACTCTCTTACCGGAGGAAGCGAATTTTGCGACGGAACCGGTAGGCGTGGATTTGGAAGCCTGGCCGCCCGTGTTGGAGTAAACTTCGGTATCGAGGACGAGAACATTTACGTCTTCGCCGGAAGCGAGAACGTGGTCGAGACCGCCGTAACCGATATCGTAAGCCCAGCCGTCGCCACCGAAGATCCATACGGATTTTTTAACGAGGCAATCTTTGGCTTTGAGAACTTCTGCAACGAGGGCATCGCAGGCGCAGCCGCAATCTTTGCAGCCTTCGCAAGCCGCAATGAGTTTTTCTGCTGCCGCTTTGCTGCCTTCGGCGTCTTCCATGTTGGCGAGCCATTCTTCGCAAGCCGCTTTTCCGTCAGCAAATTCTGCCCATTTTTCGGCGAGGGCTTTCACTTCGGAAGCAAGTTTGTTGCGGCGAGCGCTGTAAGCGAGGTTGATACCGTAACCGAACTCTGCATTATCTTCGAACAAGCTGTTCGCCCAAGCGGGGCCGTGGCCGTCTTTGTTTACGGTATAAGGGCATGTAGGGGAGGAACCGCCGTAGATGGAAGAACATCCCGTTGCGTTGGCGATGACCATGCGATCGCCGAACATTTGTGTTACGACTTTCACGTACGGTGTTTCGCCGCATCCCGCGCAAGCGCCCGAGAACTCGAACAAAGGCTGATTGAACTGGCTGCCTTTGACCGTGGTGCGTTTGATCGCGGAGGTATCGGCTTGTTTTACGCTCTGCGAGAACTCCCAGTTCTTGCTGTCCGCGTCGACAACTTCTTCGAGCGGAACCATAACGAGTGCTTTGTTCTTAGCCGGGCAGACATTTGCGCAAACGCCGCAGCCCATGCAATCCAGAGGAGAAACCTGCATACGGAATTGAGCGCCTTTGATGCCGGTTGCGGGTCTGGTCACAAACGTATCGGGCTTTTCGGTCGCGTCGTCGATAACGGCGGGACGGATACAAGCATGCGGGCAAACGAAAGAACACTGGTTGCACTGTATGCAATTTTCGGGGATCCACTTCGGAACCTTGACGGCAACGCCGCGTTTTTCGAATTTAGTCGTGCCGACCGGAACGGAACCGTCCGCGTTGAATGCGGAAGAAGGAAGCTTATCGCCTTCGAGAACGAGAATGGGATGAACGACATTCTTGAAATACTCGTTGTCAGCGACAGCGGCCATAGCGGCACCTTCGGTAGCGTTAGCCCAGCTGGCCGGATACTTCACTTCGACAAGTCCGCTCTTAGCGGAATCGATCGCCGCATAGTTCATGTTGACAACGGCGTCGCCTTTGCGCGAGAACTTTTTATAGACAGCTTTTTTCATGAAGTCAGCCGCCTGTTCGTAGGGCATAATGGAATCGTTGATATAGAAGAAGGCAGATTGCATGATCGTGCTTGTTTTTCCGTTCAGCCCGATATCCATAGCAATTTTGATTCCGTCGATATTATAGAATTTAAGATGTTTTTTCGCGATTTGCTGTTTTACTTTGGCGGGGAGATTCTTTTCCAGTTCTTCGAGGGTGTTCCAAGGAGAGTTGAGGAGGAATTTTCCGCCTTCCTTCGCATCGGAGAGCATATCGTAGCGGGTGATATAAGAAGGGTTATGGCAGGCAATGAAGTCTGCGCTGTCGATCAGATACGAAGATTGAATGGGCGTTTTACCGAACCGCAGGTGAGAAACGGTTATGCCGCCCGATTTTTTAGAATCGTAGAAGAAATAAGCCTGCGCATACATATCGGTGTGATCGCCGATAATTTTAATGGAATCCTTGTTGGCGCCGACCGTACCGTCCGAGCCGAGCCCGTAGAATTTGCAGGAAATAGCGCCTTCCGGAGCAGCATCGTACTTTTCGGAGAAGTCAAGCGAGGTATTTGTGAGGTCATCGTAGATACCGACGGTGAAGTGGTTTTTCGGTTCTTTCTTTTCGAGGTTTTTGTAAACCGCATAGCACATGGACGGGTTGAATTCTTTGGAGCCGAGGCCGTAACGTCCGCCGACGACTTTGATCTTGGAAATTCCCTTTTCAAACAATGCGGAGCAAACGTCGAGATAAAGAGGTTCGCCGAGGGAGCCGGGCTCTTTTGTACGATCGAGAACGGCAATTTTTTTGCAGGTTTTAGGAAGAGCAGCCACAAACGCATCTGCAACGAACGGACGATACAGACGAACTTTAACAAGACCGACTTTGTGTCCTTCTTTATTCATGCGGTTGATCGTTTCTTCCATGGCATCTGCACCGCTGCCCATGATAACGACTACGTTTTCGGCATCGGGTGCACCGCAGTAATCGAACAGGTGATAGCTTCTGCCTGTAAGCTTGGAAACCTTGTCCATCATTTCGGAAACGATGGCAGGGGTAGCGAGGTAATACTTGTTCGCTGTTTCGCGGTTCTGGAAATAGGTATCGCCGTTCTGAGCAGTACCTTTCTGGATAGGATGTTCAGGGTTCAGCGCACGCGCTTTGAAATCTTCGATGTCTTTCATGTCGACGAGGGATTTCATTTCGTCGTAATCGATGACGTCGATTTTGGAAACTTCATGCGAAGTACGGAATCCGTCGAAGAAGTGCAGGAAAGGCACTTTTGCTTTCAAAGTGGAAAGATGAGCGACGAGGGCGAGGTCCATAACTTCCTGCACGGAGCAAGAAGCGAGCATGGCAAAACCTGTCTGGCGGCAAGCCATGACGTCCTGATGGTCGCCGAAAATATTGAGCGAATGCGCCGCGATCGCACGTGCGGAGACGTGGAAAACGGTCGGAAGCAATTCGCCGGCAATTTTGTACATGTTCGGGATCATAAGAAGAAGGCCCTGGCTGGCGGTATAAGTTGTTGTCAGCGCGCCGGCGGAGAGAGATCCGTGTACGGCACCTGCGGCGCCGCCTTCCGACTGCATTTCTGCGAGGCGGAGCTTCTGTCCGAACATATTCACTCTGCCTGCGGTGGCCCATTCATCTGCAACTTCCGCCATCGGGGAGGAAGGGGTGATCGGGTAGATCGCCGCTACTTCCGAGAAGGCATACGCGACGTGGCTGGCGGCAGTATTGCCGTCAATCGTCATTTTTTTCATAGAAAAAAACCTCCGAAAATCTATTTATCATATTTAACAAATTTAAGCATAAAAAGTCTGAAATGACTGTATTCATTATAATGATTTTTCCCGCAATAGTCAATCCAAATGCGAAGAATTTGTTAAATATTTATAGGGAAACGGTGAAATTCATGGAAGGCGTGTTAAAATCGTTGTTAAAAATTTCCGCTTTTGCTATAATATAAAACTATGGAAGCAGTACGTTTTGACAACGTAATATTTTCTTATCGTGAAGACGGAAAAGAACCCGCCGTAAACGGGGTTTCGCTTTCGATCGAAGAAGGAGAATTTGTAGCGGTATTAGGCAGAAACGGGAGCGGGAAATCGACGCTGGCGAAGCTTATCAACGCATTGTTGTTGCCTTCTTCGGGCAAGGTGACCGTATTCGGAATGGATACCGCAAACGAAAAGCAGACCTTTGAGATCCGGAAGAGTGCCGGAATGGTTTTTCAGAATCCGGATAATCAGACGGTCGCTTCTATTGTAGAGGACGATGTGGCGTTCGGGCCGGAAAATATAGGGGTGCCTCGCGAAGAGATCGGAAAGCGTATTGATTTTGCGCTGGATGCGGTCGGGATGCGGGAGTATCGTACGGCGACACCTTCGCGCCTTTCGGGAGGCCAGAAACAGCGGATAGCGATAGCAGGCGTATTGGCGATTTTGCCCAAAATTATGATTTTGGACGAGTCCACGGCTATGCTGGATCCCAAAGGCAGAAGAGAAGTGATGGATGTCGTTCGGAAATTGAATCGTGAACGCGGTATGACGGTCATACTGATCACGCACTTTGTGGATGAGGCGTTGCAGGCGGATCGCGCGATCGTTATGCATCGCGGCGAAGTGGTGATGGACGGGCAGCCGGAAGAGATATTTTCACGCAGTGAGGAACTGGAAACATACAATCTTACGTTGCCGAGGGCAGCGTATGTCTGCAAAAAATTACAGGAAGCGGGAATGCCCGTAAAAAACGCTTTTACGGCGGAGGAGCTTGCGGAGGCGATATGCGAATTGTTGCAAAAGGTCTGACCTATACTTACAATCCGAAATCGCCGTTTGCATCGCAGGCGCTCAAAGGGGTAGACCTTACAATCGAAGAAGGGGAATTTTTCGGGATCATCGGGCATACGGGAAGCGGAAAATCGACCTTTGTGCAGCATCTGAACGCGCTCATTCGTTTGACGGGTGGGGCGCTTTCGGTAGGCGAATACGATTTATCGGACAAAAAGTGTAATTTTATTGAATTGCGTTCCAAAGTAGGAATGGTTTTTCAATATCCTGAATATCAGTTGTTTGCGGAAACGGTAGAAAAGGACGTGGAATTCGGCCTTAAAAATTTTCGCAAGGACATGACGGAAACGGAGCGTGCGGATGCAGTGCGGGAAGCGTTGGAGACGGTAGGGCTTGATTATCAGCGCGTTCGGAATAAATCCCCGTTTGAGTTATCGGGCGGTCAGAAACGTCGGGTAGCGATCGCGGGGGTCATTGTCACAAAGCCGGAGATTCTGATTTTGGATGAACCGGCGGCGGGATTGGATCCGCTCGGAAAAAAGGAGCTGATGGAGCTTCTGCATACGATCCACGGCGGTTGGTGCAAGACGGTCGTCATCGTATCGCACGATATGGACGAGATCGCGGAAAATTGTACGAATGCCGCCGTGTTTTCGGAAGGGAAGGTTGTTTTGAAAGGAAAACCTTCCGAAATATTTTCGCAATCGCAAAAACTTTTTTCGCTCGGATTGGATGTTCCCGTTACGGCGCGCTGTGCGCTTTTGCTGAAAGAGCGCGGAATATCTGTTTCGACCGATTTTACCTGTGACGATTTTGCGGACAAGGTATTGGCGCTTTGGAAAGCGGCGAAGGAGGGCGGTCATGCTGAATGATGTCACCTTCGGGCAATATTATCCTGCGGAATCGTTTGTGCATCGAATGGATCCGCGCGCGAAAATTGTTTTTGTGATCGCCTACATTGTTGCAATCTTTCTTGCGGAAAATTTTTTCGGGCTTGCGGCGGTGACGTTGTTTTTGATTGTTGCGGTTTTGTTTTCTCGCGTTCCGTTCGGGCGGGTATTGCGTTCGGTAAAAATGATTTTGTTTTTGATCATTTTTACCGCTGTTTTGAATTTATTTTTCTATTCATCGGGCAAAGAATTGCACATACTGTGGCAGTGGAAATTTATCACGATCTCGTGGGAAGCGATCATAAACATGATCTTTCTTGCGATGCGGTTGTTTTTGTTGGTGATGGGAACATCGATCCTGACGCTTACCACGACGCCTGTTGCATTGACGGACGGAATCGAAAGTTTGCTTAAACCTTTGAAATATATTAAATTTCCGGTGCATGAGCTTGCGCTGATCATGAGCATCGCGTTACGGTTTATTCCGACGCTGATGGATGAGACCAATCGGATCGTGTCTGCGCAGAAGGCGCGTGGTGCGAACTTTGAAACGGGCGGGCTGATCAAGCGCGCGAAAGCGATGATACCCGTGCTTGTGCCGTTGCTGGTATCGGCATTCCGGAGGGCGGAAGATCTGGGGGATGCTATGGATGCGCGCTGTTACAGCGGGGCAAAAGGCAGAACAAAATATAAAAAGCTGACTTTCAGCTGGCGGGATCTTATAGGTTTGATTTTGTTTGCCGGGCTTATTGCAGGAATCGTTCTTTTGAATATTTATTTTGGCGGCAAGTTTGCTGTATTTGATTGGATCAACGGAAATTTTTTGGTTTAGGTACAAAAAAGAAAGGAACGGTATACGAAAAAAGGTACAAAACATGAATGTTGCGCTTTTGGTCAGTTACGACGGCACAGATTTTTCGGGCTGGCAGGTACAAAGAAACGGCAGGACGGCGCAGGGGGAAATCGAAGCGGCGGTAAAATCGGCGTTCGGAGTATTTTCCCGTGTGACAGGCAGCGGACGGACGGACGCGGGCGTTCATGCCGCGGGACAGGTATGTAATTTTGTTTTGCCGGACGGCATCCGCATTGCGGACGGCCGCGTTGCCGATGCGCTGAATACCTTTTTGCCCTCCGATATACGCATATTGCATAGTGTACAGGTAGAAGATTCGTTCGATGCTTGTAGGAGTGCGCAAAAAAAGACGTACCGTTACAGAGTTTATTTTTCGAGAAGGGAGCATCCTTTATTGGAACGGTTTGCCGTACGTTTGGACAAAAGACCGGATCAGACAAAGATGCAGACAGCGGCGGCTATTTTGGAAGGGGAACATGATTTTTCCGCTTTTTCTTCGACGGGTTCGTCGGTCAAGACATCTGTGCGGACGGTTTATTCGGTTTTTTTGGTAGATCGAACCTTTGCTGATGGGACGGACGGGCTGGAAATCGAAGTATGCGGAAACGGTTTTCTATACAACATGGTTCGTATTATGGCGGGCGCGATTTTTGATTGCGGCAGCGGAAAGATGGCGGTTGACAACATAGGAACGGCATTGGATACGGGAAAACGCGATTTACTTGGCAAAACCATGCCTGCCAAAGGGCTGACACTTTTCAGTGTCGATTATGGTTTTAAGGTGTTTACCTGAATATCGGAAATTAAGGAGAAATGTATGGAATTTGTATATTTACTGGGAATCATATTTCAGTTTTGCAATCCGGCGATGAAGGAAGCGCAGGGTGTTGAACCGTTGCCGGTGTGGGCTGCGTTTGTGATCGCGTCGGCGGTGTTTGTACTCGTGTATGCGTTCAAGGCGGTCGGGTTGTATACGATGGCAAAGAACGCCAAGAAAGAAAAATTGTTGTGGTGTGCATTTGTGCCGTTTGCGAGCACGTATCTGATCGGGGAATTGGCCGGCGATGTTCGTTTCGGCAATGTCAAGATCAAACGTTTCGGCCTTTATGCAATGGCGTTTGAAATTTTGTATGTGGCAAGTTCACTGATGCAGACGATCCCTGCGGCATATGCTTTTACAAACAACCTTTATACGATCACAGAAAGTTCTGTCGGAGATATCGTATATGTCCGTTGGGCATATTCAGCCTCATTCCCGCAGGGCGTGGTAAAGATGGCGAATGTTGCCTATGTGTTGGATTATATATTTATGGTTTTGTTTTTGATCGCGGAAGTATTTATGCTGATCGGATTTTTCCGCAAGTATGCGCCCGCGTCGTATATATGGATGGTCATTCTCTGTGCCGTAATATCGATTGCGACAGCTTTTCTCATTTTTGCATTCCGCAACAGGGCTCCTGTCGATTACAACCGATACATGCAGGCGAGGGCGGAAAGGTATCGCCGCATGCAGCAAGCGCAGTATGGCCCGTACGGACCTTATGGACAGAACCCTTACGGGCAGAATCCTTACGGGAATCCGTATGGAAGGCCGCAGAACGGGCAGCCGTCTTCGGAAAAACCGGACGATCCTTTTGGAGAATATTCGTCAAAGGGGGCTGAGGATCCGTTCGGGGAGTATTCGGGGGATCCTTCTTCGGAGAGGAAAAGCGAAGGAGAAGGAAAAAAAGCGGAAGGCGATTCAAAAAAGCCTCCCGAAGATCCGTTTGCATAGAGAAAACGCGCCTTTTTCGGGCGCGTTTTTGCAGAAGACAAATTTATGAAAAGTTGACAACATATTTTTATATGTGGTATAATTTGAAAAAACAAGGAGCAAAGATATGATCGGCGAGACCATCGCGGCAATATCCACGCCATCCGGGAAAGGTGGCGTGGCAATTATACGTTTAAGCGGGGAAGAGGCCTTATCGGTGGCGGAAAAGATGTTTAAGCCTGCGGGGAAGGTATCGGTGGCCGCATTTGAGCCGTATCGGATGTATCCGGGCAAGATCGAGTGCGGAGTATTTCAGGATTATGGACTTTGTGTATTTTTTCGGGCTCCGCATTCTTTTACGGGGGAAAA
The DNA here is from genome assembly GCA_949287105.1 of uncultured Bacillota bacterium. Taxonomy (GTDB): domain Bacteria; phylum Bacillota; class Clostridia; order Christensenellales; family Borkfalkiaceae; genus Borkfalkia. The sequence goes on along the minus strand of CASEFE010000147.1, from coordinate 40 downwards.
CGTTGTAGAATTTCATTGCCACGGCGGAACGAGCATTGCG
>CASEFE010000146.1 GCA_949287105.1 uncultured Bacillota bacterium | reverse complement strand
TATCAAAAATATTGCGGCCACCGTGACGGATCTTGAAGACATGGCCGAAAAGGCTGCGCTGACGCCGAAACAGCGCGAGGAACTGGCAGCGCTGCGTGAACAGCACGCGGCGGGTCAGCGTGAAAAAGAGAAACTCAATGCAGAGCTGGAAGGCGTTTTGGGCGAAACGCGCCAGTTAAACGAACGCATCGAACAGTTATCCGAAGACCGTCACAAGCAGGAAATCGAATTGACGAAGATCGATTCGGAACTGGAAAATTTGCAGGCGCGTATCGATGAAGAGTATCAGGAAACGTACGAGAGCTGCCAGCAGTATAAGAGCGAAGAATTCGATCCGAAGGAAGGGCAGACGGCGGTCAACCGACTGAAACGCGAGATTTCCGCGCTGGGCGCGATCAACCACAACGCTCTCGAAGAATACGAAACGCTGAATGCGCAATACCAAGAGATGACGGCGCAGCGAGACGACGTGCAGAAAGGGATCGACGACACGACGGCGGCGCTGGAAGAACTCAAAGGCGAGATGCAAAAGCAGTTTGACGAAGGGTTCAACCAGATCAACGAAAACTTCAAAAAACTGTTCAAGGAACTGTTCGGCGGCGGAAGAGCAGAATTGCAGATGGATTATACGGAATGCGAAGATCCGCTCAATGCGGGCGTGGAGATCGTCGCGTGCCCTCCAGGCAAAAAGCTTACAAAAATTTCCCTGCTTTCGGGCGGTGAGCGTGCGCTCACGGCGATCGCCATTTTGTTTGCGATTCTGATGCTTCGACCGATGCCTTTCTGTGTTCTGGATGAAATCGAAGCCGCACTCGACGAAGCGAACGTCGATAAATTTGCGCAGTTTTTGAAGAAGTTTGCCAAAGAAACGCAGTTTATTGTCATCACGCACCGTAAACCGACCATGGAAAAAGCCGATTGTCTTTTCGGTGTCACGATGGAAGAAAAGGGCGTATCGAAGATCGTATCGGTCAAGCTTTCGGAAGTGGAGAGCAGATTGGGCGGCGATACGATCAATTAACCGATTCACATATTTCAGTGTTCATAATTTTCTAAAAATTTTAAGAGTATGCGGAAAAACCCACTGTATGTCGCCTGTTTTTGGAAGGCCTTGCATTCGGTTTGTTTTTTCTAAGTGATCTTAGGTGCTTACGCTTATGGAAATGCTGCATTCACCGTTGCGGTTGAGTTCGTGTGGCGCGAAAATTTGGGGTACGTATCGTTAAATTTGTGATTCTGATAAAACGAAGACGATCATTTGCAATCATTTACCGTGCGGAACATAACTTTCTTTTTGCGGCAGTGCGCCCTGTTTGATTATCTTTTTGGAAAGAGGACGTTTGCGGTTTTATACTAAATTCTGGCTGTTTGGTTATTTTTAGCGAGAAAAAATGCCTGTAAGAATGCGGCGCATTCAAATGGCGATATTGCCAAAAGATCATAAAAAAGTTTGAATCCGATAAAACTTTTTTATGAAAGGAGGAGTATTTATGGGGTTATTCGGCAAGATCATCGGTGCCTTGAAAAAGACGAAAGACAATCTTTCATCCAAACTGTCCGCGCTGTTCAGCAAGGGTTTGGGCGATGATTTTTATGACGAGTTGGAAGAAATTCTGATTTCGGCAGATATTTCTGTTGTGACGGCGGAAGACATAGTCGAACAGATCCGCGACGAGGCAAAAAAAGAAAAGTTGAAGGACAAGGAATATGTCATCGACCTTCTCAAAGATGTGATCGAGGACACGTTGTGTGAAGCGGAAATGCCCAAGATCGAATATCCGGCGGTCATCATGCTTGTCGGTGTAAACGGAGTTGGCAAAACAACGACGATCGGCAAGCTTGCCAACTATTTTGTTCGGCAAAAAAAGAGCGTTACGGTTGCGGCGGCGGATACATTCCGCGCGGCAGCGGCGGATCAGCTTTCTGTGTGGGCAGATCGCGCTAAGGTGCGGATCGTCAAGCACGAAGAGGGGAGCGATCCTTCGGCGGTGGTGTTTGACGCGATCTCTTCGGCCAAGGCGAAAAAGACAGATGTCGTCATTATCGATACGGCGGGGCGTCTGCACGTCAAGGCAAATTTAATGGAAGAACTTAAAAAGATGGATCGCGTGGTGGAGCGCGATTATCCCGAAGCGCATTTTTATAAATTTCTCGTTTTGGATGCGACCACAGGGCAAAATGCCCTTTCACAGGCGCGACTGTTTGACGAAGCGGTGGATCTTGACGGCATCGTTCTGACAAAGCTGGACGGAACGGCGAAGGGCGGATTTGTCATTTCTCTTTGCGGCGAATTGAAAATTCCCGTGGTGTTTGTGGGCACAGGAGAAAAACTGGACGATCTTGAACTTTTTGACGCAGAAGAATTTACCGAAGGAATTATTTAATAAAAAAACAAAAGAGGGCCGCGCCGGAACATTCCGGCGCGGCCCGACATATTTTTATCGATAAAAAAACGCCATCCTTTTTTGATAGAATACGAAAACAGAGGGGCTTGCGTCTTGTTAAGCGGATGAAACCGGATGATATGGTTTTTTAGAATACGTCAAGCTCGCACAATTTTTTGTAAACTGCTTTTGCCATGCGATAAAATCCGAGATCGTTGGGATGACAGGTGTCCACGGTGCAATGGCAGCGGTCTTCTTTTTCAAACAGCGTTTCGCCGTCCAAAAAACCGACGAGAAAATCGCCGTTTCGGCGGGCGAAATCAAAGGTCGCGCGGATGAGCTCGCGGCGTTTGGCGGCAAAAGCGTCATATTCGAAGTCCGGCTTGGTCATAAACAGAACGGGCGTTTTCGGCTGTGCCGCACGGAATGTTTCGTACAGAGCGCGGTGTGTTTTTAAAAGATGGTCGGGGTCGGGTGCGTTGTGGTCGTAGTCGCAGACAAAGGCGCGGCAAGGGATGGACGCAAGATAGTCTGCGATCGCTTGTTCACCCTTTGCGCTTCCGCTGAATCCGAGGTTGACGTAGTCGGTGTTCGTCCATTGCGAAATGTATGCGGGGTAACAGTTGTCCGGGCGGGAAGCGCATGCTCCTTGTGTGATCGAAGAACCGTAGTACAGTATCGGTCCGCCTTTTTTGTACGGCTTTCCGCCTGTCAGCGCGGCGCCTTTTTGAAGGCCGATCGAAAGGCCCGTCACTTCGTTATAGAGCGGAAAATACAGCGTATACTGTCGCATCTTTCCGCCTGCAAGCGCCGCCGAACCGAAAAATCCGTCGCTGTTTGCCGTTTCGGGACGAAACGCGGCAGCCAAAAAAGAAGAATTTTCGTCTGTTTCGTCGATCAGCGTAAATCCGCTCGTACCGGAAAGGGGCATGTGCGAAAATACTTCCATAAGATTATAGCGAACGGAAATTTCAAGATACTTGGAATCGGTCGAAAAACGCAGTCTGCCTCCGGAAGTATGCGGGCGAAGATACGCAACGCCTTCGCTCGTTTTTTCGGCAACGTCGGCAGGCAGGCGCGAAAATCGTTTTTCCGAATCGTCATAGGAAACGCCGTATAAATCGAAAGGCGCGCAAGGCAGAGTATAGCGCGTAACGGCTCCGTCCGTCTGTACGTTGCCGGGCGCAAAATTTTTATCAATTTTTTGCATGTTCATGAATATAAGTTTAGCACAGAGAAAAGCCGCCTGCAAGTGTTTATAAAAAATATTAAAAATTTTTTTTTGAGATTCGGCTTGAAGGCATACGGAAATCATTTTAAAGCGCGTAAGCGTTTGACAGAGATTCCTAAAATGCGTTATAATGCCATCAATGAGGGATACCGTGAAAGAGTTCAGATATATTCAGCTCTTCGATGCGTACGGCCCGCTTTTGACCGAGCATCAGAGGGACGTTTGCGAACTGTATTATATGTGCGATTTGTCGCTGACCGAGATTGCCGAACAAAAGGGCATTTCCAAGCAGAGCGTTTCCGAAGTTCTTGCCAAAAGCCGTCAGCTTTTGGATGAGTACGAAGAAAAGCTGCATGTTTTGCGTACGCGAAAAACTTTGGAAGAAGTTAAAAAGCGTTTGACCGCGTTTTTTGAAAAATACCCGCAATTTTCAGACGAATTCAATAAGATTTTGGCGGAATTCAAAGAACAGGAGGAATAATACCGATTATTCTTTTTTAAGTCAGCATCGAAAGGGGAAAAACGATGAAAAGGTTGCAAAGAGCGTTGTTTGAGAAACAAATGCGGTTTTTATGGGTTCCGTTTTTGTTTATCTGTTGCCTGTTGATAACGGCGGCAGTTCTGTATGATCTTTCTTATTGGAATCGGTGGATAAACGAATGTTTTTTTGCACTGATTTTTGTCTTTTTGCTATGGTATTTTGTCGGGTTAATAGTTTTGAATTGGCGCGAGAACCGAAAACATCTGGCGGTGCTTGTATTCCTTTCTTTTTTGTTGATTCTGATTATGTTGGACCTGAATTATTATATTTTGAAATGCGAAGGTCTGATCGAAAAATATGAAGCAATGAAAGAAAGCGGAAATTGGACAAATGCATTGAATCAGAAACTTTCCGATCTAAAAGCTTCGCAAGATCGGGCGGAAAGGCTGAATTCGTTCGTTTCCTGGTATTTACCCTTTCCCCTGGGTGGTATATTAGGCGTTGAGAAATATAAAGAGAAAAACAAATCGCTTCCGGAACGGAAAGATTTCGATCAAAAATATTATCTGTGGTAATTTTTCAGAAAAAGGCAGACAGCTTTCGGAACGAAAAGATTTTAACCTGAAATATTCTTTGAAATTATTTTTTAGATTAAGGCGGCATATTGCCGGAACTAAAAATTTTTAAGAAAAAAAGTATCTACAATAATCTCTTTTAGGAACAGGAGTTTTTTATGGCAGTATTTTCCTCTCTTTCGGAGAGACTCAACCACATTTTTTCCAAGCTTACCAAGCACGGCAGGCTCACCGAGCTGGAAATCAAGGGCGCGATGCGCGAAGTGCGCGTGGCGCTTTTGGAAGCGGACGTGAATATTTTTGTTGCCAAAAAATTTATTGCCGACGTCTCCGAGAAGGCGGTGGGACAGGAAATTCTCAAAAGTCTGAATCCTGCACAGCAGGTGATCAAAATCGTCAACGAAGAGCTGATTGCATTGATGGGTTCTACCAATGCCAAGCTGGAAGTGGCGGATCGTCCGCCCACGGTCATCATGATGTGCGGATTGCAGGGCGCAGGTAAGACCACGCTGTGCGGAAAACTTGCCATGCTTCTCAAAAAACAGGGCAAAAAGCCCCTTCTTGTGGCGGGTGACATTTACCGTCCCGCCGCCATCAACCAATTGCAGGTGGTGGGCGGAAAGGCGGGTGTTCCCGTGTTTGAAAAGGGCACGCAAAGCCCCGTAAAAACGGCAAAACAGGCCATCGAAGAGGCGCGCTCGATGGGATACGATACCGTTATCATCGATACGGCAGGGCGCCTGCATATCGACGATACACTGATGCAGGAGCTTGAAAACATCAAAGCGGAAGTAAAGCCGAATGAAATTTTACTGACGGTCGACGCGATGACGGGGCAGGATGCCGTCAACGTGGCGGATACGTTCAATAAGCGGCTGGACGTGACGGGCGTCATTTTGACAAAACTGGACGGCGACACCCGCGGCGGCGCCTGCCTGTCCATCAAGGCAGTAACGGGCAAACCGATCAAGTTTATCGGTGTGGGCGAAAAATTGGGAGATCTTGAACCTTTTTATCCCGACCGCATGGCATCGAGGATCTTGGGAATGGGAGACGTTTTGTCTCTCATCGAAAAGGCGCAGGAGGCAGTCACCGAAGAGCAGGCCAAAAAGCTGGAAAAGAAGCTTCGGGATGCGTCTTTTACGCTGGAAGATTATCTCGATCAGTTTGAATCGCTCAAAAAAATGGGCGGGATCACGCAGGTAATGGGAATGATGCCGGGCATGGGTAAGCTGAAAATCAAAGAGAGCGATTTTGACGAAAGCAAGGTAGAGCGCCTGAAAGCGATGATCCTTTCCATGACGAAAAAAGAGCGTGAAAAACCGGAGATCATCAACTCGTCGCGCAAAAAGCGTATTGCGGCGGGATCGGGCACTACGGTGCAGGAGATCAACCAGCTTCTCAAACAGTTTGAGCAGACAAAGACCATGATGAAACAGTTCAAAAGCGGAAAAAAGCTTCCGTTTATGCGCTGACGGGAAGGCTTAAAAATCGGGGAAAACGATGGTTTGGAAAGAGATTTTGACCGATGCCGATATTGAAGAACTGATGGATACGTGTCTGGGATTTCATGATGCGTGCATCGTTTCGGCGGCCTATGCGAGCAACACGTATGTGGACGAGGAAGGCAAGATGTATTTTACGGAACCTGAAAATTTCAGGTTGAACGTATTGTTTCACAGCCAATGGAAAATTGGTCGGTTTGAATTGTCTTTCGGCGGAGTTCGCCGCGTACATCTTGTCGGCGGACAGGATAATCACCTGAATATAATCTATGGAGCGTATTTGAAGTTTCATAAGAACATTCTGCCTGCAAAATACGATATGCCGAAGCGACGGATCGTATGGAGCGATCATGCGGAATTTGCTTTGAATGAGATCGACGAGCCGTTCAAAGAACCTGCCGTATCGTATATTATTGCGTCTTCGCTCAAATGGCGCGTCGTTGAAAGTTTGAACGCGAAAACGAGCGGGTGCATGTAAAAAATATAAATAACTGTCTGCCGCTTGCGCGGCAGGCAAATTTTTATGCAAAGCCCTGAGAGGGGGGGGGATTTGCAAAGGAGAAAAAGATGGATAAAAAGAATCCGCTTTCGGAAACACAACTTCGGGTTTTGCCCTATGCGCATTGTGATCTTGCCGCATTGCATACGCGCGTATGGCACAAAGAGCGGTACAGGCAGATTTTCGATAAAGTGATGGAGCTTATGGATACAATGCCGGAATTTCGCTGGTATTTTGATTGTTACCGTTCGCAGTTGGAGGCGTTGTTTGAAAAATATCCCGAAAAGAAAGAGCAGTTTTTCAAATATATAAAACAGAACCGACTGAATTTTATCGGGGCCTATGCAAATATACGGCCTAACATGGTAGGAGAAGAAACGTACATCCGTAATTTCTATATTATACAAAAATTGATTCCGGATGCGCTTTCTAATATATACGGAGAAGAAGTGGACGTAGCCTTGGGGCATGCACAGATACCGCAGATTCTTCGTCAGTTCGGGTATGAAATGTATAAAATCTATCGGCCGAGCGATGTACTGGACGCGAAGGGTGTACCTTCTTCTTTTTGCTGGAAAGGTTTTGACGGAAGTGAAATCGATGTAGTGCGGTGTGATTACAGTGCTTTTGATAAAAAAGGCACGGAGAATATAAACACGGCGCAGGATGCGGCGGAATATCTCTATGAAAATGCCAAAGATTGCATTGAAAAATCGGACATTCCGTTGGTATGGGTCAATTGCGGATGTGACGATACGCTTCCGTTTACCACCAATCAGGCCAACAATGACGGGAAAGTGTATGAAGTGGACATGAAAAAGCTGATCGAACTTTGTGAAAGCTCGGTACGGCTTTCGAGCCCTTCGGAATTTTACGAGGAGTTAAAGCAGTATCGCGATCGACTGCAAAAGATAGAAGGGTGCCTTGACTGTGCGGACGTCTCTTACAATATCGCGGTCAATGGTGAAAAGGGTTTTGTTCCGTTGCGGCTTCTGGCGGACGAATTGCTTACACGGGCAGAGCGTTGGCAGGTCATTGCAAAGCGAGAGGGAATTGATCTTTCTTTTGATTTTGAGTCGCGCTGGAAAGATCTTCTTACGGCTTGCAGCCATGCCACGCAGTGGCTGTTTGAAGAGGATTATCAAAGAATCCGAGGAATGCTTTTGTCCGTGATCTGGGATGCCGAAAGGTATCTTAGAAAACTCGGCGACGAAATTTCCAAACGCATCGATGCGGGCCCGAATACATTGCGGACTGTTTTTCATGACGGAAACGAAGCGGGGTATCGCAACGTAACGCTGACCATTCCTTGTGCGGACGTATCAAAATTAGAGCTTGAAGACGGGCGTGGCGAGAAGGTCGAATTTGAAGTTGCAAAGACGCATGACTATAATAATACATGGGAACTGATCATAAATGCGCGGCTGTATCTGCCGGCGTACGGATACAATACGGTACGCGCAAAATCGGGGGACGTACGGGCGCTTTTCGGAAAGCATGCAAATCCCAAGCCTCAACCGGAAAAGATAAGTGCGGAAGGGCTGCATGAAGTAAACGGTGCAGGATTTCGGTTGGTTTTTCTGAACGGGAATCTCATTCAGGTCAACGATCATGAGAGCGATCCGAACAATTCTTTCAATAAGCTTACATATTATAAATATCCCTATTACGGATCCTGGTGGGAGGAATACAGCGAATACAACGAAGATGCTGTGTGGGAGAGCATAAATGTTTTTCGTGCAGGCAAAAATGCGCTCGAAATCGAACTTTGCGGAAAAATCAACGGCATGGCCGTAACGCAGAAAATTTCGTCGCTGTTCGAATTCCCCGGCCTTCATTTTTCGGTATCGTTAGACTGGAATCCTGCCAATGCCTGGCTGACGGCGAGCGTACCTTGTGACGATTGCGAACATGTTTTTTGTGATATTCCGTTCGGAACGCAGACGGTAAACGTCGAAGAGGAATACGCCGATGCGATCTATTCCAAAGCGACTCTGCACCGGAAACGCAAAGGTGTTATCACGGCAAAACGGTTTATTGCTTCGCAATTGGGCGGCAAAGACATTGCGCTTCTTCGCGGCAACGGGGATCGGTATTTTCAATGCGATCTTGAAAAGAAAAATCTCGGCATTATCCTTTTGAATTCCATCGTTCGTACGGCGGGAACATGGGAAGAGGACATCAATAACTGCATTGAGGCGGCACGAGCGCATTCGATCGACTATACCGTACTGTTTGCCGAATGTACCGAAAAGAATTTAGCTCTGAACGAGAATAATCTTTTCTCATCCGATCTTGCGCGTGAAAAACCTTCGTGCACGAAAAAGCTTCCTCCTTTCGCGTCGATGTTTGCGGTGGCGGGAGAGGATATTTTGGTCACTTCTTTGCGGAAAGAGAAGGATGTTGTGTATCTTCGTGTAGCGGAAACGAGGGGAAAAGAGCAGAAGATCTCTTTCCCGAAAATGGGATTTACCGATTGTCAGGCGGAGTTATTGTCCGGCGAACCGATCGGAAAGCTGAATTTAGAAAAAGGTCAGTTTGTTTACCAATTGAAGCCTTTTGAAATCGTAACGTTTGCGCTGAAAGAATAAAAGTATGTTTTCGGTATTCGGGCGATCGGCGGAATTTCATGGCAAAATTTGGGCGGATTTTAACGGATTTGAAGAAATTCAATTTATAAAAAACTTGTACCTGTCAGGTAAAAATACTTGACAGGTGCTTTTATTTTTTATATAATGGCGATAGTCGTGAAAGCGGCTGTGAATGAAAAAAGAAAATTTTCAAAATAAAGGAGCAAAATCATGGCAGTAAAAATGAGACTTACGAGATTGGGCGACAAAAAGAGTCCTTTCTATCGTATTGTAGTTGTGGATTCGAGAAAGGCGCGTGACGGGGAGTACATCGAAAAGATCGGGTATTACAATCCGACGACGCAGCCGGAAGAAATCGTCATCGATGCAGACAAGGCGAAAGATTGGCTTTCGAAGGGCGTACAGCCGACGGAGACGGTCAGAACGCTTTTGATCCGTGAAGGCATTGTTGAAAAATCGGAAAAGCTTTCGGCGCCCAGGACCAAAGTCCGCAAAAAGAAGTAATCGGTGCAAGGGAGAACGGCTATGCTTGAACTGGTAAAATATGTAGTGGAGCAGTTTGCCGAACACAAAGACGCCATTGAATATCGTGTGGAAGAGAAAGACCGCGCGGTAGAGATTACGGTTTTTCTGGACGAATCGGATATGGGGAAGGTGATCGGCAAGCAAGGCAAGATTGCCAAGGCGCTGCGCACGATCGTACGCAACGCATCATCCAAAGAAGGGCTGAAATACAACATAGAAATCAAAGAGAAAGGAAAAGCGGAGTAAAACCGAATGTCGAGGGAAAAATGTTGATTTTTCCCTCGTTTTCCTATGGAGAGAAAAAAGACATGCACGAAAGGCTTGTGATCGGTGAAGTATTGAAACCGCAGGGGATCCGCGGTGAAATCAAGGTCAATCCGTATCTGGACGATGCTTCGGATATCAAAAAATTCCGCACGGTCTATATTGACGGGAAGGAATACAAAGTATTATCGGCGCGGGCGGGCGGCGGATTTGCTTATCTGGCGCTTTCGGGGATAGCCGACCGCAACGGAGCGGAGCTGTTGCGGGGCAAAGAGCTGGAAGTCCTGCGCAGCGAAGCGCCCGCGCCGGATGAAGGGCGGTATTTTATTGTCGATCTGATCGGCTGTACGGTGGAGACGGAAAGCGGCAAACGCTTGGGAGAGATTACGGAAGTCATTCCCGCGCATACGGATATATTTGTTATGAAAGAGGGCGAAACGGAATACATGTTTCCGGCGGCGGAAGGCGTCGTTATCGACGTGGATATTGAAGGCGGAGTGCTGACGGTCGATGCGAAGCGGTTTAATGAGGTCGCAATCGAACAGGAAAAGGGGGAGAGAAAAAGATGAAAATTTTAGAAAAACTGAAAAACAAGGAATGCGACATGTTCGGAGGTGAACCGGTTACCATTGCGTTTTTGGGCGACAGCGTGACGCACGGTTGTTTTGAACTGTATCGCGACCGAAACAATGCACTGGAAACGGTATTTGAGAGAAGAAACGGCTATTCGATGCGGTTGGCGCGCATGTTGGAAATGCTGTATCCGCGCGTGCAGATCAATGTCGTGAATGCCGGGATCAGCGGAGATAATGTGCAGAACGGAGCATTGCGGTTGGAGCGGGACGTATTGCGGTTTCATCCCGATCTTACCGTCGTTTGTTTCGGGCTGAATGATTGCATGGCCGGAACGGAGCCGGAAAAAATAGGCGCGTATGCCGCGGCGCTGCGCACGGTTTTGGAGAAACTGAAAGAGAGCGGCGAAGTCATTTTTATGACACCGAATATGATGTGTACATACGTAAGCAACCGTATTACCGACGAGGGGTATCGAGAGGTTGCAAAGAGCGTATGTGAGGCGATGAAAAAGGGCAACTTGGAAAAATATTTGGAGGCTGCCAAAGAGACGGCAAGATCGTGCAATGTCAAAGTCTGCGATTGTTATGCGCGCTGGAAAAAGTTAGAAGCGGCAGGCGTGGATACGACCGAGCTTCTTTCCAATCTGATCAATCATCCCACGCGGGAAATGCACGATTTGTTTGCCATATCGTTATTGGAGACCATCTTTGAAGAATGAAAATTGATATTTTGACGCTGTTTCCCGAAATGTTTGCGCCTCTTTCGGCGAGCATTTTAGGCAGGGCGCAGAAAGAAAACAAGCTGGAAATCAGTATCGTGAACATCCGCGATTTTTCCGAAGATAAGCATATGCGGTGCGACGATTATCCGTTCGGCGGGGGTGCAGGCATGGTGATGACGCCGCAACCGATCGGATCGGCGATCGATGCACTGGATCCGAAGCACGAAGCGCGGCGCATTTATTTGTCGCCCAAGGGCGAAACCTTTCGGCAACAGAAAGTATACGAACTCTTGCAATACGAGCATATTCTTTTGCTTTGCGGGCATTATGAGGGGATCGACCAGCGGGTGATCGATCTGTTTATAGACGAAGAGATCAGCATCGGCGATTACGTTCTTACGGGCGGGGAACTTCCCGCAATGGTGGTAACCGATTGTTTGGCGCGGTATGTAGACGGCGTGATCAGCACTTCGTCTTTGGTGCAGGAAAGTTTTTCGGAAAATATGCTGGAATATCCGCAGTACACGCGCCCGGTGGAGTACAGAGGGCGCACGGTACCCGAAGTATTGCGGAGCGGCAATCATGCAAAGATCGATGAATGGCGGCGCACGCAGGCGCAAAATCTCACGCGCGAAAAACGCCCCGATCTTTTAGAAAAAGATTGATTTTCGGTTCTGTCTGTTAGATAACCCCGAAAGAAGTTTGTAAGGGGCGAGAAGACGGGATCTTGCATTTCAGGCGAGCCTTTTCATAAGTCAAGTATTTTGAAAGGGATTGCAAAGAGGGAGTATTTATGCAACACATCCAATGGTTTCCGGGGCATATGACAAAGGCCATGCGCATGATGGAAGAGAGCGTAAAGCTTGTAGACGGCGTTCTCGTCGTACTTGACGCGCGTGCGCCTTCCGCTACGGTCAACAAAAAACTGAATGCGCTGATCGGCACAAAACCTGTCGTTTACATTCTGAATAAAGCGGATCTTGCCGACGATCGGGTGACCGATTCGTATCTTTCGGAATTCGCAAAACAGGGCGCGCTGGCATTGCGTTGCAGTGCGACGGCGGGCGGGGCGGCCAGGCAGATCGGTTCTAAGATCGAGGTAGCGCTTCGTGAAAAAACGGAGCGCGACGAAAAGAAAGGCGTCGTGCGGTTACCGAAACTGATGGTATGCGGCGTTCCGAACACGGGAAAGAGCAGTGTGATCAATGCACTGAGCGGCGAAAAGCGCGCAGTGACGGGCGATAAAGCGGGGGTTACGCGCGGAAAGCAATGGATCCGCTGCAGCGGGTTTGAACTTTTGGATACGCCGGGCACCATGCCCCCTTCCTTTGAAAATCAGGATTTTGCGAGACATCTTGCCTATATCGGGAGCATCAACGACGATATTTTGCATCTGGACGATGTGGCGCTCGAACTTCTGCGCGAAATCGGGGAGTTGTACCCGCAGAATCTGACGAGTCGGTACGGCATTGAAGATTTTTCTTCTCCTCTTGGCATGTACGAACAGGTATGTCGGCGTCGCGGGTTTGTCCTTCGCGGCGGAGAGTACGACTACGAGCGCGGCGCGAAAGCGATCGTGGATGATTTTCGCAAAGGAAGGCTCGGAAAGATTACATTGGAGCGGCCGGGCACGTTGTCCGTCCGATAACCGAAAAGAGAGATACCGATGAAGAGAGAAAAGACAGCGGCGGAAATATTTGAAGAAAAGTTGCAATTTGAGCGGGAAATGCTTTCGCGGGGCGTACGCTGGATTGCAGGCGTGGACGAAGTCGGCAGGGGGCCTCTGGCGGGGCCGGTGGTGTGTGCGGCGGTGATTCTTCCGCTGGAAGAAGAGCTGCTGATCGCCGGCATTGACGACAGCAAGAAGGTCCGCGAAAAGGAGCGGGAGCGGTTGGCGGCAGTGATCCGGGAGCGGGCGCTGGCGTATCAGATTTGCGAAGAAAGCGCAGAAACCATCGACGAGATCAATATTCTGGAAGCGACGAAGCGGTGTATGAAGCGTGCGGTGGAAGGATTGCCGATCACGCCGGATGTTGTGTTTGTGGACGGAAATTTTCGTATCGATATACCGCTTTTGCAAAAAAATATTGTCAAAGGCGACAGCCTTTCATACAGTATCGGCGCGGCGAGCATTCTGGCAAAGGTATACCGAGACGCGCTGATGTGCAAATTTGACGAAGAATATCCCTGTTACGGGTTTGCCGCGCACAAAGGATACGGCACCCAAGCGCACGTGCAGGCATTGCGGGAGTTTGGTCCATGCGGGATACACAGAAAGAGCTTTCTGAAAAAGATTTTGGAAAACGGGGGGAACGGCTCGCCCTTCGGTATTTGAAAAAGAAAGGATATAAGATCCTGAAATGCAATTATAAGACGCCGTTCGGCGAAGCGGATATTGTGGCGGCGGACAAAGATACGGTCGTATTTTGCGAAGTAAAGGCGCGGCGAACGGATCGGTTCGGTACGCCCAAAGAGGCAGTGGAACGGCATAAACAGAGGCGGTACGCAGACATTGCCCGTTATTTTCTGATGAAAGCAAAGCGGGAGATGGGCGTACGGTTCGACGTCGTGGAAGTGACGGAAGACGGGATTTATCATCTGGAAGGGGCATTCGGCATGCCAGAAGGATATTTTCCGCAAAAAAGATGAGATTTTTGCGGAATTTTGTGCAAAGCACGCATAAAAACGGTTGCAAGCCGTCAAAAATTATGATAAAATAGCTAAGACTTCGGGCGGTCCTCTGGCGCAAATCGGCCATGAACGCTACGTAACAATGGAGGTAAAGTCGATGAAAGGATTGATTGAAGCGATCGAGAAAGAAAATCTGAAAGACACCGTTCCCGCTTTCAATGTAGGCGACACTGTAAAAGTCAGCGTAAAAGTCGTCGAGGGCACGCGTGAAAGATTGCAGGCGTTCGAAGGCGTCGTGATCGCGAAGAAAAACGGAGGCATCCGCGAGACGTTTACCGTCCGCAGGCTTTCCTATGGCGTAGGCGTGGAGCGTACTTTCCCGGTACATTCTCCCAAAATTGCCGCCATCACGGTGATCCGTAAAGGTAAAGTTCGCAGGGCGAAACTGTACTATCTGCGTGGCCGTACCGGCAAAGCGGCAAAGATCAAAGAAGTTCGCTAAGGCAAGAATCCCGCGGAAAAAACCGCGGGTTTTTTCTTTATGTAAACGAAAGGGTAAACACAAGCCGCCGCATGGCGGAATTAGCGTCGGAATTTGTATTCTTTTTCGCGGATACGGATTTCGTAGCTGCTTTTCTGCCTTGCAGCAGGTAACGGGAGGTAGCAAAATGGACAGAAGACTTTTTCATAATTTTTTGAAATATTCTTTGCTCAGCATGCTGGGAATGCTTGGTATTTCCTGTTACATTCTGGCGGATACATTTTTTATCTCGTTGGGAATGGGAAAGGAAGGTGTTGCGGCGCTCAATTTTGCCATTCCCGCATACAATGTGATGCACGGAACGGGGCTTTTGCTTGCGGTTGGCGGGGCGACCAAATTCACGGTTTTGAAAAGCCAGGGGCAGGAGCAGGCGGCAAACGCGGTGTTTACGAATACCTGTATGCTCGGCGTAGTATTTTCGGCCATATTTATGCTTGCGGGAGGATTGTTTTCCGCACCGCTTGCATCATTTTTCGGCGCGAAAGGAGCGGCACACGGCCTGACCGATACTTATCTTCGGGTCATGCTCTTGTTTTCGCCGGCATTTCTTTTTAACGATATCTTTGTGTGTTTTGTCCGCAACGACGGCTCGCCGCATCTTTCGATGGTGGCGGTTTTGACGGGAAGCCTGTCCAATGTCCTTCTCGATTATATTTTTATTTTTGTGTTCGGCTGGGGGATGTTCGGAGCGGTCTTTGCCACGGGGCTTTCGCCCTGTATCGGAGTAGGGATGTGTATGCTGCACGCGTTCGGCAAAAAGAGCGGATTTCGCCTCATACGGACGCTGCCGCGTTTTCATTACATGAAATATTGTTTCTTACTGGGATTCCCTTCGCTGGTGGAGCAGGTGTCTTCGGCGGCAGTGATCTTTTCCTTTAATTATATAGCGCTCAAAATTGCGGGGAATACGGGGGTTGCGGCATACGGCGTGATTGCGAATATTTCGTTGGTGGTCGTGGCGATGTTTTCGGGACTGGCACAGGGAGTGCAGCCGCTGTGGAGCCGCGCGCACGGCGAGGGGAAAGAGGAGCACAAGCGGATGCTGTTTCGGTATTCGTTCTTGTTTATGGCAGTATTTTCGGTCATTGTCTATGCGTTAATATTTCTTTTCGCGGTGCCGATCTCAGATATATTCAACCATGAAAATGACGTCTGGCTTCGTTCGATCGCATCGGAAGGGCTTCGGCTGTATTTTCTTGCGACGCCGTTTGTCGGGTTCAATATTCTTCTTTACAGTTTCTTCTCTTCGACGGAGCGGGCTTTGCCGTCGCAGATCCTTTCTTTATTGCGCGGAATCGTATTTATTCTTCCGGCGGCATTTGCCTTTTCGGCGTTTATGGGAATGACGGGTGTCTGGATCTCGTTTCCCGTTGCGGAATGCGCGACGGCCGCGATCGGCACTGTGTTGTTGCTCCGCGCTTCGCGCGGAAGGCGTGAAAGCATTTCTTCGGAAAACCGTGATGAATAGTCGGGTTAGCCTAATTTTTTGATTTTAATGAAAAAAGGTTTACAGAGAAACCGATTTGCGGTATAATGAACTATAAGAGAAACTGTCATTGAAGGCAGAAGGAAATTTTTTTGGCGGGAAGTTATGGCAACATACAAAGAATCAAAGAGAGAGCGTATTGGCGCGTTTTTGGCAAAATATTCCGCTTTTGCGAAGGCGGCATTTGTGCTTGTTCTGGTATTTTTGGTTTTGGGACTTTCGACGATCGGCACGGCGCAATCCACCGGAAAAGCTTATTATGCGGCAAAAGATTCGGAAGTCGTTTTCTATCTGAATTATCAAAACAGCAAGAAGCTGGACAAAGTTTATCTCAATGTCGGGACGATGTATACGGAGATCGGCTCCAATTCGCAGCTGACATTTCGCCGTGCGAGCGCATCCGATCCGAGCAATCCGACTTGGTCGCAGACCTATCTTGGTACTTGTAAGCTCGGCAATATCTATTCTGCGGACGGTACGGGGGCAGATTCCGCCAATTATAACTGGGTCGAAGTGTTCGATCTTGGCAAGGACGGAAACAAGCTGAGTACGACGTATAAGCTTATAAAAATCACTTTCCCTGCGGACATGCTGGTGAACGAAGTGGTGTTTATGGACGAAGCGGGCAAAGTGATTCCGGCATATGTCACGCACGGATCGCTGGAAGGCGTTGTCAGCAACTGGCAGAGTTTCCGCAAAGTATTTTACAATAACGAACATTATGGGGACGGAATGGATACGCACAAAGAATATGCAGATCCTGCCCGCCTTGTCGACGCACAGCAGACGATAAATCCGGGAAAGACGGTTTATTCTTCTTTCACGCAAGATGAAATGTACACGCTGATGCAGATCGATCATATCCTTCTTGGCAATTTTAATCCGGTGGGCGTTTATAACGCGAATACGGATGTGGGACCTTTATCCGTATTGCTGCCGATGCTCGGAGTCCTTATTTTCGGGAAAAGTGCGTTCGGGCTTCGTGTGATCCCGGTATTGTTCAGTGCCGCATTGGTTGCAGTGGCGTATTTTCTCGGTAAAAGGCTCTTCAAAAATGACGGGTTCGGGTTTATGACGGCCGCGCTCATCGCATTCGGCGGACTGGCATTGACAGTGGGCAGGTTAGGCCTTTCCTATCCGATCGTAGCATTTTTTGCTCTCGCTTCGTTTTATGCCATGTACAAATTCTTTGAAAAGGGGATCGACGGGGTTCAGCCTGTCAAGAGCGCCCTCGGCAGTGTGCTTTTATCCGGATTGTTTTTTGCGTTGGCGTTTGTGGCCGACCCGAAAATCATCTGGCTGGCATTGCCGCTTATTGCAATGTTTGTTTGCGGGGCCGTGCGCCGTACGCGCGTATACAACGCCGAATTGCGTGCGATCCAAAAAGAGATGAGCGATAAGAACGCATTGGAAAAATCGGAAGACGTCATGCTTGCGAACATAGAAGAATGCGAACATAAAGAAAAGGTTGTGCGCGCAGGATTTGTCTACGAAAGCAAGATCATCTATCTGTTCTTTGCGTTGTCATTTATTGTGGCTACGGCACTGTTTTCCGTTCTTTTGGCATTGCCCTTCAATTATTCTTATATCAAATTGTATGAAGCAAATCCTTCATCGCCGACTCTCGGGATATTCAATCTGGTCGGAAAGGCGATCGGCGACGCATTCCATATCGACAACGTGACAAAATTCACGGCGGGCAACGCCTCGTCGGTATTCGGGTGGCTGATCGCGCTGAAAGGGGCGACGCTGTTTTCGGCGAGCACGGATGCGGTTTATTCGGCAATGAACGTGCAGGCGAATATTGCGATGACGTTTACGGCGCTGATCGCATTGATCTTTATGGCTTCGTACACGGTATTGTATTTTGTAACGGGCGGAAAGAACGGGGCATATGCCTCCGAACATGCGCCGCAAGTCTTGTCCGTCTTTGCGGTGTTGTTATTGGGAATGGTTCCCTCGCTGTTTTCATACGCGTTTGCGGGGC
>CASEFE010000145.1 GCA_949287105.1 uncultured Bacillota bacterium | reverse complement strand
GCCGCTTCCGCGCCTTTTTTTATTAAATTTTATTTCAAAATTTCAGCGAATGTGAATAAGGGTGCACCGTGCTTCACCGCTTAAAATTTTCTGGATAGGATATTTCGCATTGGCGATGTAAACGGTGGTGCCTTGTGCGGCCGCTTCTTTGATGTATTCAAGTTTAGCTTTGGCACCGTTGGCGCCTTTGCGCGAAGCTCCGTCACAATATTGTTTATAGTTTTCGATGTTATCTATGAGTTCATAGGAATCTTTGCCTGCAATTTCTGTGATAAGTGTAGAAGGATCATGCGGATCGGTATAAATTCCGTCTACGCTTGTCAGGATCAAAAGAATTTTGGCGTGGACGAGGCAAGCGACCAACGATGCTGTTTCATCGTTGTCGATACATTCGTGTACTTTTGCACGGGAACGGGAAAGAGCGGAAATTTCCATTCTTCTGTTTTCCGATTCAGACACGGCATCGTTGTAATTGATGATGGGAATGGCGTTTTGTTCTTTGCAACGGAGCAATAATTTTTTAAGGTGTTCGCTTTTGACTTCATCGTTGAAATGATGGTGTTCCACAAGGATTTGGCGTACAGAGTAACGGCTGTCCACGAATTGTCTGTATGTCTGCATCAGGATAGCCTGTCCTTGGGCAGAATAGTCGGTCTTGGATTCTTCGCAATCGGGCAATTCTTTACCGGAGCGCATCATATAATCCAACCTTCCGATTTCGGTTGCACCGCTGGAAACCCAGATCCAGCCGGGACGCAGTTCACGCGACAGACGCGCTACGCGTGTATAGTCGATCATATTGTCTTGTTTATCGATGAGTGCCATCGAACCGATTTTACCTACGAGCTCCGCATCAAATTTCATAATTCTCCGTTCACCGCATAATTATTTGCATAGATGGGCATACTTTGCTGTGAATCGTTATTATTATAAAGGTTTGGAAGGTAAAAATCAATTGAATTTTGGTAGAAAAATGCGAAAGTCTTTTATACGTTGTTTTCTGATGGTTATGATGCTGTGGGCGTGTACTTTATTTGTTGGATGTAAAGCAGAAGAAATGTCTACTTTACGTGCTTTTTCGGCTCCCTATGCGGGGGCGTACGAATGTACGTATGCAAAGTTCGGAGAAAAGGATTTGTTTGAGGAATTTCGGGAACTGACGCTTACGTTGGAAGCGAACGGAAGTTTTACGTTGCGCGCGGTAACGAAAAAAAATGAAGTAAAAGAAACGCAGGGCCAATATGAATATGACGGACAAAGAGAGATCTTGAATTTTACGTTGCGATACGGCGGATTGAAGTTCCGGAAAAGCTGTCCTTTGCAGAACGGAAGTTTTACAATCAGTGAAAATTTTGCGGGGAAAACCTTGATATTAAAATTTCGCAGTAAAATATGATCATATGGCTTATTGTTGGTTGAAAATGTAGAAAACAGTAAAAAAGAGCCGCCCGTACCTCAAACAGGAAACGGACGGCTCTTTTTGGTTCAAAATACTTAAATTTTATTGAGCGAACGGAAAGCTTTTTCGACGATATTTTCGGCGGTAAATCCAAACATTTCGAAGAGCTTTTTGGCAGGGCCGCTTGCTCCGAATGTTGTCATGCCGATGATCTCGCCGCATTCTCCGGCATATTTATACCAGGAATAAGGAGAACCGGCTTCAACGCATACGCGGGCTTTTACTTCGGGCGGAAGAACTTCATCTTTATAGGATTGAGGCTGTTTTTCAAATTCTTCGAAACAAGGCATGGAGACGACGCGTGCGTCGACGCCTTTATTTTTCAGAATTTCCTTCGCCTGCATGCATTGCTCTACTTCGGAACCGCTGGCGATCAGCAAAAGATCGGGTGTTTGTTTTTCGCTGTCGGAAAGAATATAGCCGCCTTTGAGTGCCGCGAGACCGGAATTTTCGTATTGCGGCAAATTTTGTCTTGTCAGAACGAGGCAGGTCGGTGCGTTGCCGGTGAGCGCGGAGATCCAGGCTGCTGTTGTTTCTTTTCCGTCAGCGGGGCGGAACACTTTCATTCCGGGGATGGAACGCAGCGCGATCAATTGTTCTACCGGTTCATGCGTCGGCCCGTCTTCGCCGACACCGATGGAATCGTGCGTCAGAATGTAGGTGACGGGCAGGTGCATCAGAGCGGAAAGGCGCATAGCATGTTTCATATAGTCGGAGAAAATAAAGAAAGTCGCACAATAAGCGCGCAGGCCGCCGTGCAATTGCATACCGTTGGCAATTGCCGCCATTGCATGTTCGCGGATACCGAAATGGATATTGGAACCGGTTTTATCGGAAGCGGAAATGTCGCCGCGTTTTTTCATATTGGATTTATTGGAAGGAGCAAGGTCAGCGGATCCGCCAATCAGATTCGGGATTATATCTGCCAGTTTGTTCAGAACGGTAAAGCTCGTATTTCTGGTTGCATCGGGCTTTGAAAAAGCGAAGAGATCTTCATTGTTTTTCAAATCGGGCAATTCATTGCTCATATACTTTTTATAGAGCGCGGCAAGTTCGGGATATGCGGCTTCATAATCTTTGAAAAGCCTTTTCCATTTGCCTTGGCGAGAAGCGCCTTTGCGTGCGATCGCGCTGCAATGATCGGCAACTTCCTGGGGAACTTCAAAAGGCTCGCATGACCAATCAAGATTTTCTTTCAGCTTTTGCAGATTTTCAACACCGAGCGGGGCGCCGTGGCAAGCTTCCGAGCCGGCAAGAGGGGAACCATATCCGATCACGGTTTTGCAGATGATGAGAGAAGGATGTTCCGTATCCGCTTTTGCTTTGCGAATGGCGCGTTTAAGAACATCTAAATCGTTGGCATCATCCACTTTGATGACCTGCCATCCCTGCGCTTTGAAACGCAAGGCGATATCTTCGTTGAATGTGATTCCGGTATCGCCTTCGATGGTGATATCGTTATCGTCATAGAGCAAAATCAGTTTTCCGAGCTTGTTTGCTCCGGCAAAAGAGCAGGCTTCATAGGAAATTCCCTCTTCGAGGCAGCCGTCACCGCAGAGCGCGTAGGTATAGTGATCGACAATGGGGAACCCTTCTTTATTGAATGTGGCGGCAAGGTGAGCTTCTGCCAAAGCCATTCCGACGGCATTGGCGATACCTTGGCCGAGGGGGCCGGTCGTTGTTTCTACGCCGGGCGTATGACCGTATTCGGGATGGCCGGGCGTTTTATATCCGAGCTGACGGAAATTTTTCAAATCTTCTTTGGAAACGTCGTACCCGAACAGATACAGCAGGGAATACAAAAGCATGGAGCCGTGTCCTGCCGAAAGAACAAAACGATCGCGATCATCCCATTTTGTATCTTTTGGATTGAATTTAAGAAAATCGGCAAACAGGGTATATCCGATGGGGGCACTGCCCAAAGGAAGGCCGGGATGACCGGAATTTGCTTTTTGAATGGCTTCCGCGGAGAGCACGCGGATTGCATTGACGGTCTGTTGACGTACGTTCATAGTAAAACTCCTTACAATAAAAAATTTTTGAATTCAAATAATTATGACTCAGCCGATGAAACGGGAGAGAGCCGAAAGATCAAGTATATCGCTGAAAGGCAAAAGAAGCTCCGATAAAATTCGGGCAATCATTTTGCATCCGCCCTTTTGATTGCTTTCAAAATTTACAGGAAGAATCGGTTCATGCAGGCTTAATCGGATCAAAGCCCAACCCTCACCGTGGCCTTTGTCAAAGTTGATTCGAACTCCTTCAAAGTTATCTTTGGCGAGGGAAATACCCGGGGTTGAAGGAACGCGAGCCGTAACGGCAGAAATGATATCATTTCCGAACTTCTTAAAATCACTGCGGCCTTTTTCGGTGAAACCGAGCCTGATTTCTGTCGCCTCTGCGGGTTCGGGAAGATCGTTAATAAGATCGGAAATATTTTTTCCGGCTTTGGACAGGGCTGAAAGGGAAATCAGAAGCCTGGTTACGAGATAAGCGCCGTCATCGAGAAAATAATTTTCTTTAAGGGCGGCGTGACCGCTCGTTTCGATGGCAAGCAAAGCGTTTTGACCGGCTTGGCAAAACTCTTTGGCTTTATCGATGACATTTTTGTAACCGCGTTTGTATCGGCAATGAATGCCGCCTTTGGTCGCAATAAATTGTGATAATCCATCGCTTGTCACCGAGTCAGTTACAATGGTGGCGCCGGGTTGTTCTTCCAATAAAATAGCGGAAATGAGCGCAATGAGGCGATTTCGGTTGATTTCTT
>CASEFE010000144.1 GCA_949287105.1 uncultured Bacillota bacterium | reverse complement strand
TCGGCAAGCGGGATCCGCCGGATCAAAGCGATCCTCGAATAGAAAAGCAAACGAAGTTTGCATGGAAAACCGAACGATCCGCGGCCGGCAACAGCAAGCGGATTCAAAAAGCAAAACAACCGCGCCCTGCCGCATTATTGCGGCAGGGCGCGTAACTTTCGTGCGCATAAACAAAAAAGAAAAAAAGAGCGTCGTTTTATCGTAAGAAGAAAAACGGAGAAACGGAAAAACAGAAACATCATCCGTTTTTGAAAAAAGCATATAAAAGCAGTGAAGAAAACAGAGTACGCCTGACAATGAAAGAGGGGGCAGGCAATTTATTTTTGCTTATGTTTTCTTATTCTGTTTTTGCGGAGCTTTCGGTATATGTACAGCATTCCACGGCGGGCAAGGGCGAACGTTCCGTGTTCGACCCAAAACTTTGCGGCCTTTTTCCAAAGCGGCGGAATGGGTGTGGGGTGCGGAACCGTTTGTAAGGAGAGGCGTTCGGCTTCCTCGCCCCGCTCGTAAAATTCTAATATATTTTCCAGTGTCAAAGAAAGCTCTTTTTTTTCTGTGGCAGGCGGAGAGTATAAACCATTCAAGAAGTTTTTCCAACAGGTATTTAGATCGGCAGAGGCGAGATTTTCTGCTTTTTTCAGCGCTTTGTCCGAAAGCTCTTGCCAATGTTGTTTATCCTGCAAGATGTGTACAATTTCTTTGGCCGCCTGCGTGATGTTTCCTTGTTCGATACGGACGCAGCCGCCGTTGCCACGAAGTGTTTCCAGATAAGGCATATCGTAGCAGACAATCGGAAGTCCGCGTTGCATGCTTTCGCAAAGAACCATTCCCCATGTTTCGTAAGCCGAGGTCATGAGTAAAACGCTTCCTTTGCAATAATATTCGTCTGGATTCTTGTAAAATCCGCAAAGTGTAACGTTTGCTTCCAGCTTGTACTTGTACAAAAGATTGGCGTATCTTTTGTTTTCTTCTTCATTTTCTGCCGTACCGATCATATACAGGTGTGCCTGCGGGCAGGAGCGAATGACTTCTTTCATAATGAGCAGGGCGTCGGCGGGGCGTTTTTGAAAGCTGTCCAACCTTCCCACCCACAGTATATTCTGATTTTGTAGGCCGTGTTGTTCTGATGGAGCGTGGCATGGGTTTGGAATAAATTGTGCGTTGCATCCGATTTCACGCAGGTATGCGGCATCGCTGCGCACCAGCGTCTGAATGCCGTCTGCCAGCCGAAAAATATATTGACGGGTGGCAAAGCTTTTACGTTCTGTCGGCCGTAAAAGGGGCAGAGATATCAGTTCGTGTGCGGTTCCGATGACGCGTATACCCATAGATTTTGCGAGGAGCATATCCGGTAAAAACCAAGGCGAGAGGGTCGACTGATACAGGAGCACGTCGCAGTTAGTTTCGCGCAGTGCGTTGCAGAGATCTTCTGCGTGTCGGGGATACGCCGAAACGGAGATTTCTCTGGACGAAGCAATAATATATTTTTTACATGCGTCGGGAATGGGATAGTCAAGATTGTTCGTTTCTTCGACGAAAAGCACTGTCTCGTATCCCCATTGCAAAAACAGGGGAATCAGTTCGGATAGCACCCGTTCCACGCCGCCGTTGTAGAGACGGTGGTAAAAAAATCCGATGCGGCGTATCTGGCTTTTTTGTGGAGTAAGGCAATTTGCACCGCGCACCAGTTTTGCGATCCGGCTGTTTTTTTCATTGGCATAAAGAAGAACGAGTTCGAGGATGATCCTTTCCGGCGTATAGGCAGCACATAGAAGATCAAAAACCTTCGCGCCTTCGGCGGCGGAGCATTCTGATACGAATTTTTGCAAGATTCCCCAGATCATCCATTTTTCCCAAGAATGAAGTGTATTCCTATAAAAAAGCGCGGGCTTTTCGGCATCCAAAAAATTTTCCAAACAATCGCAAGCGGTCTTTCTGTCTAAACTTTTATGGTAGTGTTCTATCGTCGTCCACTTTTGAGAACCGGATATTCCGTTTCCAAATGAGTAAATTATAAGCGAGTCTTTGATTCCGAAATAAGTTTGCGCAAAAAACGACGCCATAAAATAGATGATGAAATCTTCATAGAGAGTGCAGTGCGTTTCCGGAATGTATGCCGCCGCACGGCAGAGAATTTCTTTTTTATAAAGTTTGTTCCATAAATTCCATCCATATTTGTTTTCGCCATAACGAAAACACTCTAAAAACACTTCTTTTCCGTTTAGTGTCCCTTCATAAACGGATGCTGTTTTTTTTACTTCTGATTGTTCTTCATCCGATAACTGTGTCTGAAAGATGATAATCGTTCCGAACCCGACGATATCGGCTTTTGTTTCAATGGCAACTTCATACGCTCGTTCACATGCTTGGGGCAATAATTCATCATCGCTGTCGAGAAACATAATATATTCTCCGCGCGCATTTTCGATTCCCGTCCTGCGCGTGACAAGAAGTCCTTTGTTTTTTTCGTGTGTGATAACGCGGATCCTTTCATCCATCGCCGCACACCGCGCCAACTCTTGTTTCGTTTCTTCGTCCGACCCGTCGTCCACACAAACGATCTCGATCTGTTTTAATGTTTGTTTGCGGCAGGAGGTCAAAGTTCTTTCCAATGTTTTTGCTGTATTGTAAACAGGCACTAATACCGAAACCAAAATGTTATTTTGTGAATCTTTTTTTATCGACATTTCTGTAAACTCTTTTGGAATATTTTGTGTAGTGATAAAATTCGGTACTTTTTCATTTTTCTTCATTTTTGTTGTCCATTTTCTCCTCAATTTCTTGTACCACAGCCGTCATACGCACGCCGAGTGCTTCGCAAATTCGATACAGTGTTTCCAGTGTGGGTTTTCTTTCGCCGTGTTCGATTGCGCTCAGATGCGTCCTACCAATATCCGCAAGTCCGCTCACTACTTCCTGCGAAAGTCCTTTTTTATGCCGGAAATTCGCCAGAGTTTTCCCTACGATCTTTGCATCCAAATATTCTTCGCGCATATTACAATCCGCCATGTTTTCTGTAAGTATATTATGAAAGATTTTAATTGCCTGAATGAACACATATGTTGACATAAAGGAATAAATATGCTATATTAAATGAAAACCAAAGACAAGAAAAACGGAAAAAAGCGAAAGTTTTCGTGGTTTGGTTTGAATACGGGATAGGCATTGAGACGTGTGTTTGCGTCTGAATGCAGGCAGATATTGAAAAAAGTAGAGATCTTCTGCGTTGATGGCGATTCGAAAGACGAAACGAAAAAGGTTTTGGCTCGGTGTACGCATGGCGGCAGTTGTACAAGAGATAGAAAAGAGAATGGACGCTGCAAATGAAGGAAAGTAAAACGGCGGCCGGATTTTTTCATGACAAAAGCAAATACTACCAAGGAAGAACGGAAGGTACAATGGAGAAAGAGACGCAAAAAAAGATTTTAGTATCGGTATTGATACCGGTTTATAATACGGCAAAGACGCTGGAAAGGACACTGATATCCTGTCGCAGGCAAACGCTAAAAGATATAGAGATCGTTTGTGTGGACGACGGATCGGATGAAGAGACAAAAAAAGAGTTGGCGCGGTGTGCGGCGATGGATGAACGGATCCGCGTCATTTCTTTTTCTGAAAATCGTGGGACATTATACGTCAGAAAGACATTAATTGAAGAAGCACGCGGCGACTATGTGATGTTTCTTGACAGCGATGACGAACTATTTCCGCAAGCATGTGAAAAAGCATGGAGTGTCATAGCAGGGGAACAGGCGGATGTTGTGCAATTCGGCACGGAGATTGAATATACGGCAGAGGTGGATGAAGGCTCGAAGAAAAACCTGAAAAAAATTTTGTGTCCATACATCGGGGTATTGAAAGGGGCAGAAATTCTGAATTCATGCTTTGATCAGAAGCAGAGAAAATTCGGATGGAATGTTTGGAACAAGATCTATAAAAGAGAAATTCTAAAAAAAGTTATAGAATATACGATGGACGAGCACTGTGTGATGGCGGAGGATTTTTTAATGGTATTTATCGCCATGAGCAGTGCAAAAAAGTTTGTCGGGATCGGAGAGCCGCTGCTTCATTATTATTTTGGGTGCGGCGTATCGGCGATGCGGGACTGGGGGATCAGAGAATTTCAGCTGAATTTGCAGCGGGCATCGATCATCAATCAACTTCGGAAATATGTGCAAAAAGAAAGGGGCGGAGATTCACGGCTGATGAAATTGCTGGATTCGTGGGACGATCAATTTTTCAGTGAGATCGTTTGGGTGCTGGTGAATCGCTGTCCGGATTATATACTGGGAGAAGTTTTTGAGAATACGGCGAAGACGTATTCAGTGGAGCGGGTTGTGGCGGAACTGGCGGAGAAATATTCCGATCAAGAAATTTTGCGTATAACGCGAGCGACGCGTGGGTGTTATGCCGCGAAGGAAAAGAAAAATATCCATCGTGTCGGATTTTTTTATCACCGTATCTATAACGGCGGGATAGAGAGGGTATTGTCTGAGCTGATTCCGAAATTCATACAATGGGGTTATGAAACGGTTTTGTTTGTGGAAGAAGAAAGCAAGGATGATTATCCGTTGCCGAAGGAATGCAAGAAGTATATTTTGCCTGCTTCTTCCTGGGGGAAGGTAAATGGTTATTACAGAAAACATGCTGTGGAGTTAAAAAAAGCGCTGGAAGAAAGCGAGGTAGACGTATTGATGTATCAAGCGCATAGTTCGCTCCATTTATGGCATGATATGATGATCGCAAAGTCTTTGGGAATACGGTTCGCGGTATCGCTGCACGGGGTAATGTTCGGAGATTATCTGATGAGCCGCTTATATACTTATGCGTCGGCGAAGATGTGGGCATTGCTGGCGGCAGACGGAATTCAGACAACGATCAGCAGTCATAGTACTTTTTTGGAAGCGGCAGGCGTCAATGCAAGGTATATTCCGAATCCGATGACATTTGAAGGAGAGCGAACCAGAAAGTCAACGGGTACAGAGATACTTTGGATCGGGCGTTTGGACGATAATAAGAGACCGGAGCATGCCATAGCGATCATGGAGCAGGTAGTGCGCCGTGTACCGCAAGCGCATATGTATATCGTCGGAAAGGGAGAAAGCGAAAAAGAAGAACAGCGCTGTGCGGCGTTGATTCGTGAAAAGGGGCTGCAAGGAAACGTAGAAATGGCGGGCTTTTTGAAAAACCCGAAAGAATTTTACGAAAAAAGTACGGTGCTTCTTTTTACTTCAAAATACGAAGGTGCTCCGATGGTTTTGAATGAAGCGCTCAGTTACGGAATGCCGATCGTAAGTTATGAACTTCCGTATGTAGACAGTCTGCGAAATAATGCCGGGTGCGTATGCGTGGCGCAAGACAATATTTCGGGAGCGGCGGACGCGCTTGTGCATATTCTGACGGATGCGGCTTATCGAGCGGAACTGGAAAAGGGTGCGCAGGAGAAATATGCGGCACTGACGAGTGTGGATCTTCGTACAGAATGGGATAAATTTTTCAAAAAGCTGGAAGAGGGCAGATCGGAAGATAAAAACGATATTCGTATCGCGACGGAAACATTTTTGTCGTATTATGAAATGGGCGTGGAACCGCATGCTGAACCTTTTCGCGTTCGGTCGGAATATAAAAGTCCTTCTCTGTTTAAAAAGGCGGCGCATTATTGGGTGGATCGCGGCACGTTTGCACTCATGCGTCGGGGCATGTTGTATATTTATCGAAAACTTTTCCGCAGAAAGAAATAATAAAAGCCCGTCTTCGCTGTCAGCGAAGACGGGCTTTATTCTGTTGGTGAATTATATCGATCGGTGCAACGGCTTGGATAAAAGGTTTGATAAAATAATTTAAAAACCGAATCAGAGTACAGATGCCATTTTAATCTGACGCAAAGAAATGATTGCAGGATAAGCCATAAAAAAGCCTGACGTCGATGAACGTCAGGCAAAATTTTATATTTAAAATTTACAGATTTGTTTTCTGAAAAAGTATGAAAGTTTGCAGTTTCACGGTTTGTGGCGACTGATTTCAATCAGACAAAAAGGAAACTTAATTTTCTTTGATATGTACGCATTGTCCCGTTTCGGCATCCTGAAACATCATCCAGTAACCTTTTCCGGACAGATCGAAGACGGAAAGGGGCATAAAGGAACAATATCCTTTGAGGGCATCGGGCGGATCGCCGTGATTTTTGGCGGGAACGCCGTAACAGATATATTTGGGTTTTGCGTCGTCGCGAATGACGCCGACGACGTAATATTTTTCGCCGGAAAAAGATATTTTTGCCCAGCGAGAGAAGGGGATGCTTGCCGCCAGGTCCTCTTCGGGCGGATATTTTTCCATAAGGGCATCGAGCTGATTTTTTACCGTATCGTAATAGCAAGTTCTTTCATGGCTTGTGTCGCTTTGTCGCCCCGTGAATCGGAATAGGCTTTGAGCATCTTCATCTTTTCCAGGGCTTTCTCCGCCCGTTCGCGTTTCGCTTGTTTTTCGTTCTTTTTCTGCATGGTTCCAATCTCCGTTTTCTGCAAATTCATAATAATTTTCGGTTGCGACCAGTTCGTCGTCGTAAGGCGTGTCGGGCTGGTCGGCTGAATTTTTGGGCTGAGCCTGCTTTGCGGGCGGGGGCGGATCATTTTGTGTAATTTCCGGTTGTTTCGGAGGATTCTCCTGCGCGTCGAGCAGGGCGCACAATTTTTTGACGTCATAAGTCGTGTCGCCGCATTTTCCGAACGCAACGGGCGAAACATTTCCGCCGACAAAACAGACAAGGCAGCAAAAGCCGTCAGCAAGGTCGAGCGAACTGTTTTTTTTGACGGTACAGCCGGCAGGCGGCGTATCAAAAGACTCGGCCGAGCCGTGTCGGTCGCAGACGAGGAAACGATAGCGTCCCGAAGCGAGAGGCGCGAATCCGATCAGCGCAAGCGAGAGCGTGATGCGGTTTCCGCTTTTTTCGGCGGTAAGAAGAGCCGATACTTTTTTGCCGTCGGCGGCGAAGCCGGAAGCGATTTGTTTTAAGATACACAATTTTTTAATATACATCATGGCAGTATGTCCGAATGAACTCGGAAAGAGCCGCAAGGCAGGTTCCGTAGAATATTATATATGCGGCGCGCGCGATGAAAATACACAAAATTG
Source organism: uncultured Bacillota bacterium (assembly GCA_949287105.1). GTDB lineage: Bacteria > Bacillota > Clostridia > Christensenellales > Borkfalkiaceae > Borkfalkia. Next base: position 1,162 of record CASEFE010000144.1, on the reverse strand, counting down.
GCTAAAAGGGCGGATTTTTGTCGAAAACGAAAGGGAAAAGAAACAAAACGGCGGGAATGCTGCAAAGAAAAAAATATCTGTGAAAAAGTTTACATTTTGAAAAAAAAGGGTTATAATGGTACCATAGCGGACAAGGCCCGCAAATCAATGAGTGAATAAGTTTTAGCAAAAGGAGATAAAAACATATGGCAAACATCGGAAATGCTTTGACAGAAAACGCAAAAGTTTTACGTTTTGTGGAAGAAAGTGTAGAGCTCTGTCAGCCGGACAGAGTCGTGTGGATCGACGGAAGTGCCGCACAGCGCGACGCACTGCGTGCCGAAGCATGCTCAACCGGAGAAATGATCAAACTCAACGAAGATCTTTTGCCGGAATGCTATCTGCACCGTACGGCTGTGAACGACGTGGCGCGCGTGGAAGACAGGACGTTTATCTGCTGCCGTGACGAAAAGGATGCAGGCCCCATCAACAACTGGATGGATCCGAAAAAGGCGTACAAGATGGCAGGCGAAATTTTCAAAGGCTCCATGAAAGGCAGGACGATGTACGTCATTCCGTACAGCATGGGCATTGTCGGTTCGGAATTTTCCAAGATCGGTATCGAACTGACGGACAGCATCTATGTCGTTCTGAACATGGAAATCATGACGCGTGTAGGCCTCGACGTATACGAAGCGTTGGGCAAAGACGGCGATTTTGTCAAAGGATTGCACTCGAAGTGCCAGCTCGACGAAACAAAGCGTTACATTCTGCATTTCCCGGAAGACAACACCATCTGGTCTTGCAACAGCGGCTACGGCGGAAACGTATTGCTGGGCAAGAAATGTTTTGCACTTCGGATCGCATCGTATCTGGGCAAGAACGAGGGCTGGATGGCAGAGCACATGCTCATTCTTGGCTTTGAAAAGCCGGACGGCGAAACCAAATACATTGCGGCGGCGTTCCCGTCGGCATGCGGCAAGACCAACCTTGCCATGCTCATTCCTCCGGAGAGCTATCGCAACAAGGGATACAAGATCTGGACGGTCGGCGACGATATTGCCTGGATCCGCGTCGGTGCGGACGGCAGGCTGTGGGCGATGAACCCTGAAAACGGATTCTTCGGCGTGGCTCCCGGCACAAACGAGAAGTCCAATCCGAATGCGTTGCACACCACGCAGCG
>CASEFE010000143.1 GCA_949287105.1 uncultured Bacillota bacterium | reverse complement strand
GTTGCTGTCCACTGCGCCTGCACGGTCGACGTCCGTATCAAAGATGATACCGAAGTCGGCATTTGTCGTCTTTACTCTTTCGCACACGGAGCGCATGGCGTCCTTGTTTTCAGGGTTGGGAATGTGGTTGGGAAACCTTCCGTCCGGTTCCAAAAACTGACTTGCCGAAACATCGGCGCCGAGGGGAACGAGAACATGATCGGCGTAGAAACCGCCGGCGCCGTTCCCGGCATCCACAACAATTTTTTTGCCTGAAAGGGGCTTGTCCGATCCGGTCTTTTTGCGCACAAGGTCGACAAGGTTTTCAGCATATCGATTGAGGTAATTATAATTTGTTTGTTCACCCTGTCCCACAAGAGATTTTCCTTCGGCCGCGAGGGAAAGAATTTCGCTGATATCTTTTCCTTCCAGACCGCCGGAAGGAAGAAAGAATTTTAACCCGTTTTTTTGATAGGGAAGGTGGCTGGCTGTAATCATGACAGAGGCGTCAGCTTCAATGTCTTTTTCCTGTAAAAGCATAAACATGGAAGGCGTGGAAGATAGTCCTGTCAATAATGCTTTGCCGCCGCTTGATGTGATTGCGCGGACAGAGCAAGCACATATCCGATCGGCCGAAAGCCTTGAATCGTGTCCGACGGCAATCGTAAGATGCGGCTTTCCTAAATCGTTTGCCAATTTGTAATAAAATGCTTTTACGATAGCGTAAACAGCTTCATCCGTAAGATTGACGGGGTCGCCTTCTATACCTTCGATGGCGGTTCCGCGTATATCGGTACCGCTTTTGAGTTGCATCCAGTCTTTAAGTTCCATTATGATCTCCGAAATATTGTATGTCTATTATAAATCATAAAGCCAATATTTTCAAGCGCTTTTTCTCTGATTTGCCAGGAAATTCTCTTTTCATTGATTTTATATTTCAGAAAGTGTAGGATCGATAAGAAAGCGGGGGGGGGGAAAAAGGAAATGTACATGTGCCGAAATAGCAAGAAAAAAATTATAAAAAAGCGGTAAAAAATTTTACAATGGAGGGCTTATATGTTATAATCGTACAGCGTAGCGGCAAAACGATACGCAGAAAATATGAAAAAAGTTACAGAAAGGAAAAAACGATGAACAGCTTTATAATCTCATCCGATTCTACGAGCGATTTGTATTATGACTATGCCCGAGAAAACGATATTCGTATTGTCAGCATGACGTATACAGTCGAAAAAGACGGGGTATTGACTGAGAAACTGGACGCTTTTACCGAATATTCGCAATATGTTGATTTTTACAATGAGTTGCGGAATGGGGGATTTTCCCGTACATCCATGCTGAACTATGAAAGCCATTATAAACATTTTGAAAAGATTGTAAAAGACGGCGCAAAAGAAGTGTTGCATTTTTCTCTGTCGGGCGGGCTGTCTACTACAGCGGCGGTGGCAAAAGATGCGGCAAAAGATATATCGGAAAAATATGGCTGCAAGATTTTGGTCGTTGATTCGCTTGCGGCGACAATCGGATGCGCTTGTCTCATAGACGAAGCTATACGGATGCGCGCGGAAGGGGAAGACATAGAAAAAGTATATGAGAGAGTTTCAACGATGACATTGCACGTGCAATATGCCATAATAGCGAATGATTTGTTTTATCTGAAAAAAGGCGGAAGAGTTTCGACAGCGGCGGCGGCCGTAGGAACGGTGTTGCAGATCAAACCGATCTTATCGTTTACGAGGGAAGGGAAGCTCATTGTAATTGAAAAATGCAAAGGAATGAAGAAAGCGTTTTCCAATACGTTAAAGCGGATGGAAAAATTAAAGCCGATTGAGAAAAACCGCATGATCCGCATCGTGCACAACGATATGGAAAAGGAAGCAAATGAATTTGCGGACATGATCGAAGCGCGGTGGAATTATCGTCCTCAAATTACGATCATGGGGCCGGTGATCGGTTCGCATGTCGGGCCGGGTGCGGTTTCCGTGATTTGGGAAACGGCAGAAGAGCGCAACGACGGTTAAGGCGTTGAAAATATAAAATCACATTAAAAACAGCAAAAAATCATTGTCTCAAACAGAAAAATATGGTATACTCATAAGAGTTATACCATATTTTGTTTTATCGAGGTCAATCATGGCAAAGGATAATCAATTCGTCAATCAAATTGCGGACATCGAAACGGATTTTCCCCGTTGGTACACTGATGTTGTGCTGAAAACCAAACTTGTGGATTACGGTCCGGTCAAAGGTACCATGGTCATTCGGCCGTACGGCTATGCTATTTGGGAAAATATTCAGAAGGAATTGGATGCGCG